>NZ_RAWQ01000186.1:0-22481 GCF_003668965.1 Corallococcus sp. AB030 | reverse complement strand
GAGTGGGGCGGGACCCTCCTGGTGCCGCCCCGACTGCACCCGGTGCTGGGCCTGATGGCGACGGCTGTGCCCTTCGGCGTCGTCTACTTCGCGGTGTCCGCCGCGCTGGGCGTCCCGGAGGCGGGCGCCGTCTTCCGCAAGGTGGGTCGGAAGCTGGGTCTCGCCCGGTAGACGCGGTGCGGCGCCCGGTGGGACGGCTGCCCTCCAGGCAGTGTCTGGGGGCTCAAACGGAATGCAGGACAGGCCCCTTTCCGTTGGGATAGGAGGCCGATTGTGAAGGGGATGGCCGCATGCGGCTTCCTCCGGGCATGGCGCACGTGTAGAGTGCGCCGCCTTTTTCCAAAGGCCCCGACTTCAAGGAAGTCCCGGGCTGGAATCGTCAACGGAAGGTCTCGGCAGTGAGCGACGAGAAGAGCGGCGGAAATTCGGGCGGTCCTGGCGGTTTCGGTCCCAAGAAGCCGAAGGCCACGTTTGGCGACGTGATGCTGGGCATCCCTTCGGGGGGCCAGGGCAACGAGCGCGGCGGTGGCCGTGGTGGCCGCGATGAGAAGGGCGGGCCGGGCCGAGGTGATCGCGGTCCTCGCGACGCCCAGTCGCAGCCCCGTCCCCAGGGCGACGCGCCCCGCGGTGGCGGTGAGCGCGGCGGTGGCCGTGGCGGCGAGCGCCGGGGTGGCGGTGGAGGCGGCGAGCGCCGTCCGTCCGGTCCCATGGTGGTCGTGAAGCGGGCCTCGGGCTCCATCGAGACGCGCGCCCTGGAGGGTGAGAAGCCCGCCGAGGCGACCGCGACCGCGGAGCAGACGGGCGCTGACGCGCAGGCCTCCGCGGCCTCGACGCCGGCTCCGGCCCCGCGTCCGGTGACGCCGGCCCCCGCGCCGTCCAGCCCGCTGTACGAAGAGGTCGCTGAGACCGAGTCCTTCGCGGACATGTTCGAGGCGCAGGTCAAGGACGGTGGCGCTCCTGGCCGCCGTGGCGTGCGCATTGGCGAGAAGGTCGGTGGCACCATCTTCCAGCTGGGCGCGGACACCGCGTTCGTGTCGCTGGACGGCTCGGCGAAGTCCGAGGCGATGATCGAGCTGCGCGAGCTCAAGGACGACGAGGGCATCCTGCGCTTCGGCGTGGGTGACCGTCTGGAGGCGCACGTCGTGGAGATGGGTGCCCGGGGCATCCAGCTCAGCCGCGCGCTGGCCAAGGGCAACGCGTCCTTCGCGATGCTCGCGGAGGCCCGCGCCTCCGGCATGCCGGTGGAAGGCCTGGTCCTCAGCGTGAACAAGGGCGGCGTGGAAGTCGCCATCGGCGAGACGCGCGCCTTCTGCCCCATCAGCCAGCTGGACATCCGCTTCGTGGAGAAGCCGGATCAGTTCATCGGCGAGAAGCTCCAGTTCCGCGTGACGGAAGTGCGCGACCGCAACGTGGTGCTGTCGCGCCGCTCGCTGCTGGAGGACGAGCAGCGCCGGCTGGCGACGGAGACGCGCAAGACCCTGGCCGTGGGCAAGACGGTCAAGGGCAAGGTCTCCGGCGTGCGCGACTTCGGCGTGTTCGTGGACCTGGGCGGCGTGGAGGGCATGGTCCCCGTCTCCGAGCTCTCCTACACGCGCGTCGCGCACCCCAGCGACGTGGTGAAGCAGGGCGACGACGTGGAGGTGGAGATCCTCCGCATGGAGGAGGGCCAGCCCAACTCCCCCGACAAGTCCAAGCAGAAGGAGCGCATCACCCTGTCGCTGCGTTCGCGTCAGGAGGATCCGTTCAAGAAGGCGCTGGAGGAGATCAAGGAGGGCGACCGCATGCAGGGCAAGGTCGTCCGGCTCCAGCCCTTCGGCGCGTTCGTGGAGCTGCGCCCGGGCGTGGACGGCCTGGTGCACATCTCCGCGCTGAGCGACCGGCGCATCGCGCACCCGCGCGACGCGGTGAAGGAAGGCGAGGTCATCTGGGTCTCCGTCGAGAAGATCGACCCGAATGACAAGCGCATCGGCCTGCGCCGCATCTCCGAGGAGGAGGCCCAGCGTCCTCCCGAGGAGCGTCCCGCGAAGGAGGCCCAGGCGTCGGCTCCCAAGGAGCCCGCGGCGGCCCGTCCCAAGGTGGGCGCGGTCGTCGTCGGCAAGGTGGATCGGCTGGAGCCGTACGGTGTGTTCCTCGCGTTCCCGGGCGGCAAGGGCCTCATCCCGGCCAGCGAGACCGGCACGGATCGCGGCACGGACATGCGCAAGCACTTCTCCATCGGCCAGGAGCTGAAGGTGGCGATCATCGACATCGACGCCTCCGGGAAGATCCGCCTGTCCATCCCCGGCGCCATCCGCGCGGAGGAGCGCGCCGAGGTGGAGGCCTGGCAGAAGACGCAGCAGCCGCAGGGCGCTGGCAAGAAGGGCTTCGGCACCTTCGCGGATCTGCTCAGCAAGCTGGGCAAGTAGTGACGTCACGCCATCTCGGCGCTCGCGCGAAACAATGCGATGGGGCGCCGAGATAGGTGTTGACGGTAGCGAGAGGCTTCGGTACTTACCCTCTCGTTCTCGCCGCGGGGTGGAGCAGCCTGGTAGCTCGTCGGGCTCATAACCCGAAGGTCGCAGGTTCAAATCCTGCCCCCGCAACTTGAAAAAGCCCGGGGTCGAAATGAAAGTTTCGACCCCGGGTGTTCAAGGTGATAACAGCAGTACCGCGTCACGGTGACGCGGGGTGGAGCAGCCTGGTAGCTCGTCGGGCTCATAACCCGAAGGTCGCAGGTTCAAATCCTGCCCCCGCAACTCTGAGAGGGCCCCGGTGGAAACGCCGGGGCCCTTTCGCTTTTTCAGCGTCTGACTTTGCCGCTCGCGGGCTTGGAAGTCCGCCACGCTTCGACGGGCAGCAGCGGGTGCTCCTCGAAGTGGCTGCGCGCCGTGCGGACGAAGGCGCCCACGTTCGCGGAGGTGCTCCGGCGGCCGGGGTAGATGACGCTCACCGGGACCGGTGGTGGCGCGAACGCTCCGAGGAGCAGCACCAGCCGCCCCGCGAGCACGGCGTCCGCCACCTGGTACGAGAGCGTGCGCGCGATACCAACCCCTTGCTCCGCCGCCGCGATGAGCGCGTCCGCGCTGTTGAGGATGAGGCGGGGCTGGATGCGCACCGGCTTCTCCCTTTCGCCGAACCGCCACTCGTTCGTCGCGTCGAGGCCCTCGAAGGCGATGAGCTCATGGCGGTTCAGCTCCGCGGGCGAGCGGGGTACCCCGTGCTGCTTCACGTAGTGGGGGCTGGCCACCAGCACGCGGCGGACGGTGCCGACCTTGAGGGCAATGAGGCTGCTGTCCTTGAGCTCCCCCAGGCGGACGGCCGCGTCGATGCCTTCGTCCACGAGGTGCTGGTTCCTGTCCGACAGGTGCATGCGGACGGACAGGGCCAGATGCGCCGCGAGCAGCTTCTGGACCACCGGTAGGACGTGAAGCCGTCCGAAGACGATGGGGGCGGAGAGGTGGAGCTCGCCTCGCGGCTCGGCGTTCTCACCCCGGACGCGCCGGTCGGCCTCATCCAGGTCCTCCAGCAGCCGGTGGCAGCTCTCCAGATAGATCTGCCCACGTTCGGTGAGGCGCACGGAGCGCGTCGTGCGCGTGAGGAGCGCGAGCCCGAGCCGCTCCTCGAGCTGGGCGACAGCGCGGGTCGCCACCGACGGAGAGATGCGGAGGTGGCGGGATGCGACCGTGAAGCTTCCCTGCCTGGCGACGGCGACGAACGTCCGGAGCGTGAAGAGCTGGTCCATGATTCTTGCGGGGTTGGCAATGAAGTCTTGCGGGTTGGGCTGATTATTTCACCACGTCCCATGGATATACGTGGTGCATCGAGGGAGAAAAGCCATGGGCCGTTTCGCAAGACTCGCCTTCACGCCCGCGGTGAGGGCGTTCCAGGAGCAGAACGGGAGCCGTGCGGCCTACGCACGTATCGAGAGGGCAGGGGACGCACCGGATGTGCTCACGCCCGACGAGGCGGAGTTCCTTGCCCAACGTGACAGCTTCTACATGGCCAGCATGGGCGCGAACGGTTGGCCCTACATCCAGCACCGGGGCGGTCCGCCGGGCTTCATCCGGGTGCTGGACCCGCACACGCTGGGCTTCGCGGACTACCGGGGGAACAAGCAGTACATCTCCGCGGGCAACGTCAGCGAGAACGACCGGGTCGCGCTCATCTTCGTGGACTACCCGAACCGTGCGCGCCTGAAGGTCCTGGCGCACGCGTCCGTCATCACCCGCGAAACGGACCCTGCGATGATGGAGCGACTGGAGGTCCCCGGGCAAAGCGCGAAGGCGGAACGCGGCTTCGTGCTCCGGGTGGAGGGCTTCGACTGGAATTGTCCCCAGCACATCACGCCCCGGTTCACCGAGGCGGAGCTGGACGAAATGCTGCGTCCGGTGTCGACCGAGCTCCAGACGCTCCGCACGGAGAACCGCTCCCTGCGCGAGGAGCTTGCGCGCCTGAAGCGGCCCCCGGTTTGACCCTGGACCTACGGTCGGGTAGGTTACGGTTCGGTAGGTTTGATCGTGGAGGCGTGAGCCATGAACAGCCAGTCGCCAGCCGTCAGGAAGAACGCGGAGGCCCTGCGGGGTGCCAGCCGCCTCGCGGTGCAGGCCACCCGGGGCGTGATGGGGCTCGTCGAGGAGGTGCACTGCACCATCGCCAGCGGGCCGTCCGTCCTGGGCAGGCCGTTGGAGCGCCCGGCGCGGGCCGTGACGGGGTGGATCTACTCGACACTCCAGGAGGCCACGCGGCACGTGGGGGCGGGGCTCGACGCCGTGCTCGCGCGGCTCTCGCCGTGGCTGGGTGACAGTGCTCCGGGGCCTCAGCGGGAGGCGGTCGTCTCCGCGCTGAACGGTGTGCTGGGGGATGCGCTGGAGGCACAGGGCAACCCGCTCGCGATTCCGATGGCGTTCCGGGTCCAGGGGCAGCCGTTGTGCCTGGAGCCCGAGGCCCTGCGCGCCGCCCTCCCGGAGGCAGGGAGCCGGCTGCTCGTGCTGGTCCATGGCTCCTCGATGAACGACCTTCAGTGGAGCCGGCGGGGGCATGACCATGGCGCGGCGCTGGCGCGCGACCTCGGCTACACGCCGGTCTACCTCCACTACAACAGCGGCCTGCACATCTCCCAGAACGGGCGTGCGCTCTCCGCGCTGCTGGAACAGCTCGTGGCCTGCTGGCCCGTGCCGCTCGAATCGCTGACGCTCATGGGGCACAGCATGGGCGGACTGGTGGCGCGGAGCGCGTGCCTCGCGGCGGAGGCCGAGGGCCAGGCCTGGCGGCCCTTGTTGCGCGGGCTCGTCTGCCTTGGGTCTCCCCATCACGGCTCACCGCTGGAGCGCGGTGGGAGCTGGGTGGACGTGCTGCTGGAGATCAGTTCGTACAGCGCGCCGTTCGCTCGCCTGGGACGGATTCGTGGTGCTGGCGTCACCGACCTGCGCTTCGGCAACGTGCTCGATGAGCACTGGGAAGGGCGGGAGCGCTTCGGGTGGGGTGGGGATGCCCGTCGCGGCGTCACGCTGCCGGAGGGCGTGGCCTGCTACGCGATCGCGGCGACCACCGCGAAGGCGTTGGCGGAGCGGCTGCCCGGTGACGGGCTGGTCCCGGTGGACAGCGCGCTCGGGCGGCATGCCCTGCCCGAGCTGACACTGCGATTCCCGGAAGCGAACCAGCGGATCATCCCGGGCGCGAACCACCTGGACCTGCTCGACCACCCGGAGGTCTACGCCACGCTTCGCACGTGGCTCGCTTCCTGAATGGATCCGCGCGCTACAGCGGCTGGACGTGATCCGCGATGCGACCCGAGGCCAGTAGCTCACGCAGCTCGTCGGCCACGCGGTCGCCTTCGGTCAGCACCTGGTTCCACGCGCGGATCCGGTCGTCGGCCTTCATCTCCGTGAAGTCCGAACGGTCCGGGATGCGTCCACCGGGCAGCCGCGCCAGATGCGTGGGCGATGGCGTGATGATCAACGCGCGGCGGAAGTTGAGCGGACCCGCGCGCCGCCACTTGAGCGACTTGTCGAACCAGCCGGGCACCACGTACGGATAGAAGTGCGGATAGAGCACCAACCCGTCACCCGTGCCGTAGTCGACGTCCAGGTGGTAGTCGACGACGCCGCCGTCCCGGTACGTGCCGGGAGGCGCGCCGGGGATGTCGTGGACGCCCGCGAGCACCATCGGAATGGAGCCCGATGCGATGAGCGCCGGGCGCAGGTTGTCGCGGGTGAGGGGACGATGGACCGACGGCAGGTCCTTGAGTCCAGCGAAGGGGCTGGAGTCCCCGGCGGTGTGGAACACCACGCGCTCCATGTGGAGCCCGAGCGTCCGGCGGCTCACCGCGTTCGCCAGCGCGCCCAGCACGAAGCCCGCGAGCTGCATGCTGGACTGCTCCATCGCCAGCAATCCCTTGCACCGGGTCGTCACGACATGCAGGCGCGCCCACGGGTGCGTGAGGATCTCCTCCATGCCGTCCGGCCCCAGGAGGGAATCCAGGATCGTCGCGCTCCTCTCGCTGACCAGCGAGGGCGAAGGCCTGGGCGGATAGCGCTGCTCCAGGTACGCGTCCGCGAAGCGCCTCAGCGCGGCCACCGGATCCTTCTGCGCAAGGCACGCCAGCCGCCAGCTCCCGATCGAACTGCCGATGAGGTGCAGCGGCCGGGTGCGTGGCTGCTGGAGGAGTTCGCCGAACAGCACGCGGTCGATTCCCTCCAGCCCCAGCCACTTCGGTCCACCGGAAGCGCCTGGAAGGATGTCCACGTCCTCCGCGCGCAGTCCGCGCTCCCGGATGATGCGCAGGGCGTCGGGGCCCGCAAGCAAGGTCAGACTCTGGCTCATCGCGGGCGCTGACCCTATCAGCCCGGCGTGTGCTCAGTCCTCGTCGTCCGGACGCTCTGAATCCAGCGGATGGAGGGTCACCACTTGATGCCCATCCTCCGGCTCGGTGCGCGCCTTCTCCAACTCCTCGGGTGTCTGGGGCGCCCGTTCAGAGAACTCGTCGTTCTCCAGGTGCCGCTGGCGTCGCTCACTGGTCTCGCCGTAGCCCTCCAGCTTCTTGCCCGCCATGGTCGTCCACTCCTGCGAAAGGTGAACCTCAAGGCTTGGGATGCTGCCCCGTGGGCGCAAGCGGTGGTCTGCCCGTGCGGCTGCATGCTCCAGGAGCGGGGCACCAGCGGGCGCTTATTCCTCCAGCGTTCCCACGGAAGGGGCCGCGCCGTCGCGCTCGCGCTGGGCCTCCAGGTAGGCGGAGAAGCCCGCCTTGGACTGAATGCGGAACACCGGGAGCCGGGGCAGCACGTCATCCGCGAAGGCGTATTGCTCGCACACGAGGCTCGCGCGCAGGGCGCCTTCCGGGCCTCCGGTGAAGGGCTGGACCTCGTGCTGGAGGTTGCCCCGGAAGTGGACCAGCAGGCCCGGACGGGGCCGCACCTCGCCCTGGAGCTGGTTGTCTCGCAGCAGCCGCAGTGAGCCTCCCTGCGCGCCTTTTGGAACCCGCAGGTACAGGACGCTCACGTGTTCGGGCGTCGCGTCCGGAACGCCGCTCGGCTCCTGCAACGTCGCGTCGATGTGGCGTCCCACCGGTGTGCCCGCGTCCAGCAGCAGCAGGTTCAAATAGAAGGCATTGGGGCGCGGACGTGTGTCGCGGCCACCGAACCAGCGCTGCGTCCACGGCAGGAGCCCGCGCGCGCTGTCGTCGTCGAGGATGCGGCGCAGGTAGACGGACAGGAACGGGAAGCGGGCCTCCAGCGTCGCGCGTCCTTCGCGCGTGAAGATGAACGCGAAGCCGCGGCTCGCGCGGAACGTGCCCATCAACGGACTGCGCGCGACGAAGCGGGAGCCGAGCAGGGCATCCCCCAGGGACTCCAACTCGGCGCGGGGCAGGGCGTCGCGGTGGGTGACGTACTCGGGCACGGACCGGACGCTAGCGCCTTCCCGGTGCGCGCGAGAGGGGAACCGCCACCGCCCGCCTCCTTCCCGGCCGAGTCCTGAGCTACACGGGCGCCTGCTTCGCGCTGAGCTTCGTCTTGCCCAGCATGTGCAACAGCGCCTTCTCCGAGCAGTGCATGCCGTCGCCCGAGTTCGCCGCCAGCTCGTCCACGGACCGGAAGTAGCGGTCCACTACCTGGCCTCGCTCGAACAGGACGAGCACGGACGGGTAGATGTACGACGCCTTCGCCACCGCGGGCGTATTGCCCAGCTGCTCGGAGGCCTCGCGCACCGCGGCCACCATGCTCTTCTTGAGCACGGTCTTCTTCACCGGGCCGTCGTCGCCATCCTCCTTCACGCGATCGCGAGCCCTCGCCAGCGCGCAGGCGCAGATGAGCGTGCCCGCCCAGGTGCGGAAGTCCTTCGCGCTGTAGCCCGGCCCCATCACCTGCTGGATGTATTCGTTGATGTGCCGGCGCCTCACGTCCACCACCGCGCCGTCGTCGAGCACGAACTTGAAGACGTCTCGCCCGGGCACCTTCAACAACTGCCGCACGAGCGTCGCCACGCGCCGGTCCTTCAACTCGCGGTGCTGCCGCACTCCGGACTTGCCCGGGTAGTCGAACACCACCGTGTCGCCATGCACCTTCACGTGCCGCGCTCGCAGCGTGGCCAGGCCGAAGCTGCCGTGCTCCTCCGCGTAGCGTTCGCTGCCCGGACGGATGAAGCAGGTGCCCAGGATGCGCAGCATCCCCGCGAGCACCCGATCCCGGCCCAGGCCCCGCTTGCGCAAATCCTTGCTCACCTGCCGCCGCATCTTCGGCAGCGCCTGCGCGAAGCCCACGATGCGCTGGTACTTCGCATCCCGCTGCTTCTGCGTGTGCGCCTCGCTGTAGCGGTACTGCCAGCGGCCCGCTCCGTCCCTGCCCACCGCTTGAAGCCGCGCGGAGGCCTTGGGCGAGATGGCCACGTCCGTCCAGGCGGGCGGCAGCCTCAGTGTGCCAATGCGCTCACGCTCCGCGTGTGAGACAGCCCGGCCCCGCGCGTCCACGTAGCGGAAGCCTCGCTTCATCGACCCCTGCCGACGGTGGCCGTCCTGCCGCAGCCGCTCCAGCTGGGTCATTCCCTGGCGGCTCGTTCGTGGGACGCGCTCGGATTCTGAGACGGTGGCGTGGGAGGGCATCGCCTCCCTGTAGTGCGCAGCCTACGCCGGGGCGGCAATCCGGTTGCCCCCCGGCGGGAGGGAGAGCAGGCGGGCAGAAAAGCCCCGGGCGGCATTTTCGGATGGGGATGCAGTCGTTTAGAGTTCGTTGCGACTCCCACCTCTCAATTTATTCCCGGGGCATGACAACCTTCCTCGACGCCCTCCTGGCGTTCCCGACCGCGATCTTCACCATCCTCCTCGGAGTGGTGCTGGCGTACTGGCTGTGCGTGATCATCGGCGCGGCCGGCATCGACATGCTGGATGGCGACTCGGCCCTGGAGGGCGGCGCCAAGGCGGTGAGCGGCGCGTTCGAGGGCGGCGCCAAGGCCACCTCGGGGATCCTCGAAGGGGGCGCGAAGGCCCTCGGGGGCCATGACGTCGGCCACGCGGGGCACTCGCACCTGCACGACGCGGAGGCCGCCACGGGCCTGCTCGCGGCGCTGGGCTTCGGGGGCATCCCCGTCACCGTGTCGGTGAGCCTGGTGGTGTTCCTCTCCTGGTCGTTGTCGCTGCTCGGCGTCCAGGCCACGCACTCGGCGCTCTCCATGCTGCCCTCGTGGCTCGTGAGCACGGGCCTGGGCCTCGTCTGCACGGTGGTGGCCACGGTGGCGAGCGGGATCGCGGTGCGGCCGCTGCGCCCCATCTTCATCGCCAGGCGCGCTCCGGGCCGCGATGCGCTGATGGGCCGCGTGTGCACCATCTCCAGCGGCAGCGTGACCGCGAAGGATGGCCACGCGACCTTTGACGACGGGGCCGCGGGCCTCATCCTCAACGTCTTCTGTGACAAGCCCAACGAGCTCAAGCGCGGCCAGCCGGCGTTGATCCTCGGCTACGACGCGGAGCGGGGCGTGTACGAGGTGGAGCCGGTGGACTGGCTCCTCCCCCAGGAAATGGAGCAGCTGCGGGATCCGCTGAAGGCAGCGGCCATCGCGCGAGCCCGCGCCCAGCGATGAATATTGGCGTCCTCCGGGCTCCTCCGGACGGGCGCGACAATCGGTACCGGGTGGCTTTCGCGGGGGACCCCGAGTGCTTGGAACAAGGCCCGCCCAACGGACTTCTCAGGATAGGCCATGGACCTCATCAGCATCGCGGCAATCAGCGGCGTCGCAATCGTCATCTGCTTCGGCATCTTCGCCAGCGTGGCCAAGTTCTACCGCCAGGTGGATCAGGGCAAGGTGCTCATCGTCAACACGTTGAAGACCGAGCCCACGGTCACCTTCACCGGCTCCGTGGTGCTGCCCATCGTGCACCGCGCGGAGGTGATGGACATCTCGCTGAAGACGGTTGAAATCGACCGCCGCGGCAAGGAAGGCCTCATCTGCCAGGACAACATCCGCGCGGACATCAAGGTCACCTTCTTCGTGCGCGTGAACAAGACGCGTGAGGACGTGCTCAAGGTGGCCCAGTCCATCGGCTGCGCTCGCGCCTCCGACCAGGAGACGCTGGAGAACCTCTTCGAGGCCAAGTTCTCCGAGGCCCTCAAGACGGTGGGCAAGTCCTTCAACTTCGAGCAGCTCTACACCAAGCGCGACGAGATCAAGGACAAGGTCGTCGAGACCATTGGCCGCGACTTGAACGGCTACATGCTGGAGGACTGCGCCATCGACTTCCTCGAGCAGACCCCGGTGGAGATGCTCGACAAGGACAACATCCTGGACGCCCAGGGCATCCGGAAGATCACCCAGCTCACCACCGAGCAGAACGTCTTCACCAACGAGCTGCGCCAGTCCGAGCGCATGGCCGTGACGAAGCGCAATGTGGAGGCCGACGAGGCCATCTTCGCCCTCGAGCGTCAGCGCGAGGAGGCGGCCGCCAAGCAGCGCCGCGAGATCGACATCATCCAGGCGCGTGAGACGGCCGAGGCCGACCGCGTGAAGAGCGAGGAGTTCGCCAAGGCGCAGCTGGCGCGCATCAAGGCGGAAGAAGAGATCGCCATCAACGAGGAGAACAAGCAGCGCCAGGTGCAGGTGGCCCAGAAGAACCGCGAGCGCGTGGTGGGCGTGGAGACCGAGCGCGTGGAGAAGGACCGCGCCCTGGAGGCCATCAACCGCGAGCGTGAGACGGAGCTGCAGCGCATCGCGAAGGAGAAGGCGCTGGAGACGGAGAAGAAGGCCATCGCCGACGTCGTCCGCGCCCGCATCGCGGTGGAGAAGACCGTCGCCCAGGAAGAGGAGAACATCAAGGACCTGCGCGTGACGTCGGATGCCAGGCGCACCAAGGACGCCATCATCATCACCGCCCAGGCGCACGCCGAAGAGGCGTCCGTGAAGGACGTCACCGCAGCGGAGGCGAGCGCGAAGATCTCCGTGTTCCTCGCCAAGGAGAAGCTGACCCTGGCCGAGGCCGACCTGGAGGCCGCGGACAAGCAGGCCAAGGCGAAGATGCGGATGGCCGAGGGCATCCAGGCCGAGTCCGCCGCGGCGGGCCTGGCCAGCGTGCGCGTGCGTGAGGCGGACGCGGTCGCCACGGAGAAGCTGGGCATGGCGCAGGTGCGCGTGAAGGAGGCCGAGGCCTCCGTCATCGAGAAGCAGGGCCAGGCGCAGGCGTCCGCGGTGCGCGAGAAGCTGCTCGCCGAGGCCGCTGGCGCGGAGCAGAAGGGCCTGGCGAACGCCCGCGTGCAGGAGGCGGAAGCGGGCGCCATCCACAAGCGCGGCGAGGCCGAGGCGTTCGCCACGCGCGAGAAGCTGCTCGCCGAGGCCGCCGCCATCCAGGAGAAGCTGATGGCCGAGGCCCGGGGCCTGTCGGAGAAGGCCACCGCGATGAAGGCCCTGGACGGCGTGGGCCGCGAGCACGAGGAGTACCGCCTGCGCCTCAACAAGGAGCGCGACGTGGAGCTGGCCGCCATCAACGTGCGCAAGGACATCGCGCAGGCCCAGGCCAGCGTGCTCGGCCAGGCGTTCAGCAACGCGAAGTTCCAGATCGTCGGTGGCGACGGGAAGTTCTTCGAGAACTTCATCAAGGCCGTGTCCTTCGGCAGCTCGGTGGACGGCGCGCTGGACCACGGCGAGGCCCTGAAGAAGACGCTCGGTGGCTACCTCAACGGTGAGAAGGACCTGCCGGCGGACCTGAAGGAGATCCTCTCCAAGCCGGGCCTCAGCAACGACGCGCAGAACCTGGCCGTCGCGGCGCTGCTCAACCGCATGTCGGTGAGCCCCACGGAGTCCACCGCCGCTGGCATCAAGGCGCTGGTGCAGTCGGAAGCCGCGGCCCTCGCGCAGAAGCAGCAGGGCTGAAGCCTCCCGCCAATCGCAATCCCTTTCCGGTGAACATCCATGGCAACTGACAGCACCAAGACCCCGGGCACCCAGGTGCCCGGGGGCGAGGCGACGCTGGAGGGCGGCAGCTACGAGGTCATCCGTGCGCGCCTCGTCTCCCAGGCGGACGCGCTGGCGACCCAGGCGAACGACCTCAACGGGCGGCGCAAGGCGCTGTTCGGTGGCACGGAGCTCACCGTCATTGGCAACGAGCGGGTACGCACGGAGAACAACTGCGTCCCCCGCGACATCGTCAGCGTCGGGAAGTACCTCCTCTTCGGCTACAACGTCTTCATCGGCCTGAAGAAGGAGACGAACATCTCGGACGTCTTCTCGCTGCACCGCTTCGAGAAGACGGCCGAGGGCTTCGACTTGTCCGCCGTGCCTCCCACGGAGGCCGGCGGCTTCCTCGCGGACCCCCGGTTCGTGAAGGACTTTGGCGAGCTGTACAAGTACTACAAGGACGCGAAGCTGCTGCAGCTGCGGCGGCGGGACTCGCGCCTGCTCGCGGTGTTCCAGACGGGCCTGTCCGCGCGCGACCTCAAGGTCTTCCGCTTCAACGTGGACGTGGAGGGTCACGCCACCTACGTGGACAACCAGGGTGAGCGCGACCACGTCTACCCGCCGTCACACGACTTCGAGTGGACGGTGGCCACGCGCGAGCAGTACGTGCTGGGCCAGCACCCGCACGTCAACGTGTTGGATCAGGTCTTCGTGGAGACGGTGAAGGGCGACCTCACCGTGAAGGTGGAGGACAACACCGCCACCGGCCTGGGCATCTACAGCGAGCCGGTGGAGGACCCGGACCAGTCGCTGGACGACGCGGAGTTCGCCTGGACGCAGGTGGGCGGGCTCATCCTCCTGCGCATCCTGCCGTTCCGGGAGAAGGCGTACCGCTACCTCGTCTTCAACTCGCGCACCCAGCACGTGGTGCGCATCGACGCCATTGGCCAGTCCTGTGTGCGGCTGCCGGAGGACCAGGGCATCGTCTTCCCGGGCGGCTACTACCTCCAGACGGGCGACTACAAGGTCTTCGACGGCGCGTCGGAGGGGATGGAGTTCCACCAGGCGGTGCGCTCGCCCAACGGTGAGGACGTGCTCTACGTCTTCCACCGCCGGGACGAGGGCGCGTATGTGCTCTTCCCGTACAACCTGGTGCGCAAGGAGGTGCAGACGCCGCTGCAGGCGAACGGAATGAGCCTCTTCGCGGACGGTGGGCTGGTGGTGTTCCGCGCCACGTCGCAGGAGCCCACGCGCGTGCACCCCATGCAGGTGTGGCAGACGCCGTTCGTCTCCGACGAGCACGCGGCGAAGGTGCCCCCCGCGCCGGGCTACCTGGGCAAGGTGGGCAACGCGGAGCTGGTGCGCGGCATCAGTGACGCCCTGACGCTGCCGCGCGTGGCGAAGACGGACAAGCCCACGCGCCGCACCTACGAGGACCTGGTCTCCGCGGCCACGCGCGCCCTGGACGCCTACTACTGGCTCTCCCACGCGGAAGTGGGGCTCCAGGCGCCCATCGAGCTGCTGCGCCGCACCTCCGAGCTCATCATCGATGAGTTCGAGAAGGTCCTCGCGATGCGCAAGCGCGCGGAGGAGTCGCTCGCGCAGGCGCTGCAGACGCAGGAGACGCTGCTGCTCAACGCGCAGCCGGAGGGGCTCACGGATGCCGAGGGCTTCATGCGCGCGCTGGCGGACCTGCGCCGGCACCGCGGGCACCTCATCACCTTGAAGGACGTCCGCTACATGGACCTGGGGCGCGTGGACGCCCTGGAGCAGGCGGTGGTGGCCGCGTCCGACGCGGTGAGCACCGCGTGCGTGGACTTCCTCCAGAAGGGTGAAGCGCTCCAGCCCCTGGCCTCGCGGCTGGACGGGCTGCTGGAGCGGCTGGAGCCTCTGACGACGACGGCCGAGCTGGCCCCGCTGGCCGAGGACGTGGATCGCACCGCCCAGGGCCTGGAGGTGCTGGGTGAGGTGGTGGGCGGGCTCCAGGTGGGCGACCCGCTGGCCCGGGCCAAGATCCTCGAGGGCATCTCCGAGCTGTTCAGCCGCTTGAACCGCGTTCGCGCGGGGCTCCAGGCGAAGCGCAAGGAGCTGTCCGGCAAGGAGAAGCGCGCGGAGTTCGGCGCGCAGTTCAAGCTGCTGGGGCAGAGCATCGAGAACGCGCTGTCGCAGGCGGACTCGCCTGAGAAGTGCGACGAGGCGCTCTCCAAGCTCACCGTGCTGCTGGAGGAGCTGGAGGGCCGCTTCGGCGAGTTCGACGAGTTCCTGGGGCAGATCACCCAGAAGCGCGAGGAGCTGCTGGAGGCCTTCGGCGCGCGCAAGCAGTCGCTGGTGGACGAGCGTCAGCGCCGGGCCTCGGGCCTCTTCGGCGCGGCGGAGCGCATCCTCCAGGGCGTGCAGCGCCGGGCGAAGTCGTTCAAGGCGGACGACGAGCTCAACGCCTACTTCGCGTCCGACGCGATGATCCTCAAGCTGCGGCAGCTGGCTGAACAGCTGCTGGCGCTCCAGGACAGCGTGCGCGCGGACGAAGTGCTGTCGCGGGTGAAGTCCGCGAAGCAGGACGCCCTGCGCGCCCTGCGCGACAAGCAGGACCTGTTCGAGGGCGGCGAAGGCCTCATCAAGCTGGGGCCCTACCGCTTCCACGTGAACACCCAGCCGCTGGAGCTGACGCTCGTCCCTCGCGACGGCGCGCTGTACCTCCAGCTCACCGGCTCCGACTACACCCAGAAGCTGGAGGACCCGGAGCTGCTGAAGTACCGCGAGCTCTGGGATCAGCACCTGGTCTCCGAGACGCGCGACGTGTACCGCGCGGAGTACCTGGCCGCGGGCCTGCTGATGGACGCGGAGGAGGGGAAGGGCGGCCTCACGCTCACGGCGCTGTACGAGGCCGGCGCGCAGGGGCAGCTGATGGAGCGCGTGCGCGCGTACGCGGCGGACCGCTTCGACGAGGGCTACGAGCGCGGCGTGCACGACTCGGACGCGACGGCGCTCCTGGAGAAGCTGCTCGCGCTGCACCAGGGCGCGGGCCTCCTGCGCTTCGCCCCGGTGCCTCGCGCCTGGGCCGCGCTGTACTGGGCGTTCGACCCGGACGACACGCTCCGGGGCGTCTTCCACCGGCGCGCGCGCAGCCTCGCGCGGCTGCGGCAGGCGTTCGACATCGGCTCGGACCTGGTGGCGCTGGGTGACGAGCTGGGCGAGCGCGTGCTCGCGTTCCTCCAGGGCCACGGCCTCGCGGCGTCGCCCGCGGAGGGCCGGCAGGCGGGTCGCTACCTCGTGGAGGAGCTGGCGGTGGACCGCCCGCGCTTCACCACCAGCCGCGAGGCCCTGGCGCTGAAGGATGCCTTCCTCGCGCACCTGGACCGCCACGGTTCGCGCACCGCGTTCGACGACGACCTGCGCGGCCTGGAGAAGAACCTGCCGGAGCGCCTGCGCATCGCTCGCGCCTGGGTAGATGCGTTCCTGGCCCGTCGTGAGGGTGGTCCGGGCGACGCGGCCCACGTCGCTCTGGAGACGGCGGTGGTGCTCCTCACCGAGCGCAAGCTGGACCGCGAGACGGCGGGCGCCATCACCGCCACGGAGGCCACGGGCCTGTTGGGCAGCCACTCGCGCGTCCAGGACCGCAAGCTGTCCCTGCGCCTGGACGAGTTCCTGTCTCGGCTGGGCGAGTTCCGCCAGGTGCGCGTGCCCGCGTACGTGGCCTACCGCGCGTACCTGCGCGACCTGCTGGACCGCGAGCGGCGCAAGCTGCGGCTGGAGGAGCTGACGCCCAAGGTGCTCACGAGCTTCGTGCGCAACCGGCTCATCGACGAGGTGTACCTGCCGCTCATCGGCGCGAACCTGGCCAAGCAGCTGGGTGCGGCGGGCGAGGGCAAGCGCACGGACCGCATGGGCATGCTGCTGCTCATGTCTCCGCCGGGCTACGGCAAGACGACGCTGATGGAGTACGTGGCCAGCCGCCTGGGCCTCACCTTCGTGAAGGTGAACGGGCCGGCGCTGGGCCACTCCGTGAAGTCGTTGGATCCGTCGGAGGCGCCCAACGCCACCGCGCGGCAGGAGGTGGAGCGCATCAACCTGTCCTTCGAGATGGGCAACAACGTGATGCTCTACCTCGACGACATCCAGCACACGGATCCGGAGCTGCTCCAGAAGTTCATCTCCCTGTGCGACGGCCAGCGCCGCGTAGAGGGTGTCTGGAATGGCCAGACGCGCACGTATGATCTGCGCGGCAAGAAGTTCTGCGTGGTGATGGCGGGCAACCCGTACACGGAGACCGGCGAGCGCTTCCGCATCCCGGACATGCTCGCCAACCGCGCGGACACCTACAACCTGGGTGACATCCTGGACGGCAAGGAGGACCTGTTCGCGCTCAGCTACCTGGAGAACGCGCTCACCTCCAACCCGGTGCTCGCGCCGCTGGCCACGCGCGACCCGCAGGACGTGCACCGCCTCATCCGGATGGCCAAGGGCGAGGACGTCCCCTCCGGCGAGCTGAAGCACGGCTACGCGGCGGCGGAGCTGCAGGAGATTGTCGCCGTCTTCCAGCGGCTGTTCCGCGTGCAGCAGGTGCTGCTCAAGGTGAACCTCCAGTACATCGCGTCCGCCGCGCAGGACGAGCGCTTCCGCACGGAGCCTCCGTTCAAGTTGCAGGGCAGCTACCGCAACATGGGCAAGATGGCGGAGAAGGTCGTCTCCGCGATGACGGACGACGAGCTTGAGCGCCGCATCGACGACCACTACCAGGGCGAATCCCAGACACTCACCACCGCGGCGGAGCAGAACCTGCTCAAGCTCCAGGAGATGCGCGGGCGCCTGACGCCGGAGAAGGCGAAGCGCTGGGAGGAGATCAAGCAGGGCTTCGCCCGCGTGAAGCGCATGGGGGGCAAGGAAGACGACCCCGTGGCGCGCGTCACCGGACAGCTGGGCGCCATCGAGGAACAACTGGGCGCCGTGCGCGACGCGGTGGTGCAGGCCGCCGCGCAGGCGAACGCCCCCAGCGAGGACACGCCCGTGGCCCCGCACCTGGAGGCCCTGCGCGAGGCCGTGCTGGAGGTAGCCCGCGTCAGCCGCGAGGCCGCCGCGAAGCCACCCGCCCCGGTGCAGGTGTCCCTCCCGGCCATGCCCCAGGCCGCTCCCGTGGCCCAGGCTCCGGCCACGGACCTGGCCCCGTACCTCAAGCACCTGGCGCAGCTGCTCAAGGCCCTCACGGAGCGCGTGGCAACCCAAGCGGAGGCGCCCACGCTGCGCAACGCGCCCATGCCCCAGGCGGCCGCGCCGGACTTCGGCCCGTACATGGCCCAGCTCTCCAAGGCCATCACGGCCCTGGCGGACCGGCCGGTGTCGGTGTCCCTGCCTTCACAGGCCGAGTCGCTCCAGCGCGCCGCGAACGGTCCGTCTCCGGCGGAGCTGAGCCGGCAGATCGAGCTGGTGGAGGGGGCGCTGCTGCCCCTGGAGCGCGCGGCCCGCCGCAACGTGCAGGGCGAAGGCGAGGGCATCAAGGCGCTCCAGGTCTGGCAAGGGGTCACCGAGGCCCTGGAGTTGCTGCGCGGCATGCTGCGGCGTTAATCCGGTTTGCATGTCTGGCATTTGCCTTTAAAGGGGTTGGCGCGGTTCCAACCCCTGGAGGGCAGTGCCATGCATCACCTCAAGTCTGTCGTTTCCCTGTGTGCGGTCGTCGCGGTCACGGCGTGTGGCGGAGGAGCGGAAGGGCAGGGCGAGTTCTCCACCCGGGAGTCCGCCCTGGTGACGGGGACCTCCCAGGGCTGCACCTTCACGGTGTCGTCCGCGCCGCGGCAGCCCGGTCCGTTCCCCTACATCTTCGACATCACGCTCACACGTGAAGCGAGTTCCACCTGCCCCTGGAGCGCGGGCAGCGTGGTGGTGGGGTTCTCCAACGGCACGCCGTCCACGGTGTCCCTGGCGGCCAACGACCTGGGCGTGGCCGTGAGCTACACGTACCGGACGGGTGGGCCCTCACCCCAGCAGCTGGGCATCAAGCACGTGGCACCGGAAACGCTGGCCATCACCCGGTCCACGGGCCTGTACTTCAACGCGCTGGGGAAGTTCATCTACGCCGGAGACCTGTCCATTGAACCGGACGGCATGACGCTGACCGTCAGCGGCACCAAGAACGCCCCGATCGTCGGAGAGACGGGCTCCGGTGATGACTACGTGGCCACCTTCCCGGACTTCTTCACCAGCGAGACGACACCGTCCATCGTCGCGTTCTGATGGGTGACTTCGCACCCCAGGGTTTGGATGGCAGGCATTGAGGACGAAATGTTTTCAGTGTCTGACGTTTGCTTTTATACGGGACGGCGCTTCAACCACCCCAACCCTGGAGTGCACTCCCATGCTGAACATCAAGTCTGTTGTTTCACTTTGCGCCATCGCGGGCCTCACCGCGTGTGGCGCTGGCGTGGGGGGGGAGGCCGACCTCGCCACCCAGGAGTCCGCGCTGGTGACGGGGACCTCCCAGGGCTGCACGTTCACGGTGTCGTCCGCGGCGCGGACGGGAACCGTTCCTCCCATCTACGACGTCACCGTCACGCGCGCGGCGGATGCCACCTGTGCCTTCGGCGCGGACAGCGTGGTGGTGGGCTCCTCCACCGGCACCGCGCCCACGCTGTCGCTGGCGGCCAACGACCTGGGCGTGGCAGTGAGCTACACGTACAAGACCAGCGTCAGCGGCAGCTCGCCCCAGTCCCTGGGACTCCGGCACGTGGCTCCGGACACGATGGCCATCGTGCGCTCCACGGGGCTGTCCATCTTCCTGGGCTCGGGCTCCATCTACTCGGGCAGCCTGTCCATCGCGTCCAACGGGACGACGCTCACCGTGTCCGGCACGAAGAGCGGCACCATCTCCGGCCAGACGGGCTCGGGGAACAACTACGTGGCCAGCTACGCGGACTTCTTCACCAGCACCACGTCCCCGTCCGTCTTCACGTTCTGATGCGCTGACGCAGTGACGGACGGGGCGGCGGGGCGCGTGCGCCTACTTCTGGAGCGCGAACTGCTCCGCCCCGTCCACGCTGCCGTCGTCCAGCACCTTCTCCACGGAGTCGACGAGCTGCTGGCCGCCCGTGGCGGTGACGCGCAGCTGGAAGCGGCCCTCGCCCACGCCCGAGTCGGTGACGAAGTAGTTGTAGCTCTCGCGCTTCAGCGCCTTCCAATCACCGTCACGCTTCCACTCCAGCTTCTGGATGGGCAGCCGGTGATTGCGCACCTGGATGGCCGTCCACCAGGGGTTGCTGCCGTCCTTGAAGTGGTACTTCACCGGACCCGCCACGTCGCAGGAGACCGGCGTCCAGGTGATGCTCACCCGGCCATCCTTCGCCTCCGCGATCTTGTCGAAGGCCTTGCGGGACAGGTCCAGGTGGCCCTTATCGCAATCCGGGCACTGGTCCACGATGCGCACGCGCACGTTGCCCTTGGGCCCCGCGATGTCCACGCACTGGCCGCAGGCGGCGCTGTTGTCGTACTGCTCGCGGTTCATCGCGGCCACCATCAGGTCGCCGCCCGGGTCGTAGCTGCAGTTGCCGCCCCCGTTGGCGTCGTAGAAGGTCGCAATCCCTTTCTGCTCGGAGCCCAGGGCCACGCCTCCGCCCGAGGCAGAGTCGCCGCATGCTCCACAGGCAAGCGAGGTCAGGGCCAACACCAACGCATTTTGCAACGAAGCGGGTCGGTTCATACCGCGCAGTATACACGCGTCGCTCCGCGTCAAGGGCAGACAGGACTCTGTGTCTTGGTTCTGTCAGACGGGCTTGTTAGCGTCCGGGCCTTCCCCCTCCCCAAAATAGGAAAGGAATTCCCATGATGAACAAGCTGACGTCCGTGGTGTGCCTTGGGTCCGCTCTTGCCCTGTCCGCGTGTGGCGGTCCGGAGCAGGAGGACGGCGCGGAGCTCGCGCAGCAGAGCGCGGCGCTGACCACGGCGTCCTCGCAGGGCTGTGACTACGAAGCGACCACGGTGCAGATCACCACCTCGCCGCCGCAGTACAACGTCGTCCTCACCCGCACGGGTGGCGCCAGCTGCACCCTGACGACGGGCGCGTCGGTGGTGCTCCAGACCGTCCCGCTGAACGCGCCGGGCACCGTGTCCCTCTCCGGCTCCAGCCTGGGGCTCGCGGTGGGCTTCACGATGAAGAACGGCTGGAGCGGCTCGGCGGCCACCATCATGGCCGTGCGCGCCGTGGACCCCACGACGCTCTCCACCACGCGCAATGGGGACATCTACTGCGATTACATGACGGGCAGCATCCTGACCGGCAGCGCCGGCCTGAACAGCACCGGGACCAACCTGAGCGTCTCCGGCACCAAGGCATGCAAGATCAACGGCCGGTCGGGGACCTACTGGTACGGGACCTTCACCGACTTCTTCACCAGCACCACGGCGCCGGTCATCAGCACCATCTGAAGCACCCCTGAAAAAAGCCCTGCCCGCCACCGGTGCATCCCCGGTGGCGGGCAGAGCCCCCCTTGCTGCGCGTTCCCCGGTGTGTCGTGCTGGGTACTGCCCTCAGTGGCCGCTGGCCGACGCGGTCGTCAGCGCGCGGGCCTGGCCGATGAGACGAACGAACTCGGTGCGGTCGGCGTCACCCGCCACGGCGCCCTCCGCCAGCTTCTGCGTGGTGGCCAGGCTCCAGCCCTCGGCGGCGGGCGCGGCGCGGAGGATGTCCGCGGTGGCGGCCACGGCGACGGCGAAGCGGAAGTCACTGGACGCGGCCTCCATGGACGGCTTCAGGTTGGCGCGGGTGAGCGGGAAGGCCTGCTCCTTGGCCTCCGTGCCGTTGGGCGCCTTGGCGCGGATGCGCACGGTGGCCACGTCCTGCGCCTCGCCCGTGAGCTCCACTTCGTAGAGCGCCGTCACGGTGTGGCCCGCGCCAATCTCGCCCGCGTCCACCTTGTCGTCGCGGAAGTCCTTGTCCGCGATGTCGCGGTTCTCGTAGCCCATCAGGCGGTAGCGGCTGACGGCCTTCGGGTTGAACTCCACCTGGAACTTCACGTCCTTCGCGATGACCTCCAGCGTGCCGGTCAGCTGCGTCTCGAAGACCTTGCGCGCCTCCTTCATGCTGTCCACGTAGAAGCTGTTGCCGTTGCCCTTGTCGGCCAGCTGCTCCATCAGCGAGTCGTGGTAGTTGCCCATGCCGAAGCCCACCGTGGTGAGCGTGACGCCCTCGGCCACGTACTTCTCGATGCTGGACAGCATGGCCTTGGGGGTGAGGTTGGGGCCGATGTTGGCGTCGCCGTCCGTGAGCACCACCACGCGGGACACCACTCCACCCGCGGCCTTCTTCACCGCGTGCTTGTAGGCCGTCTCCATGCCGGAGCCCATGGCCGTTCCGCCGCCCGCGACCAGCGTGTCCAGCGCCGCGTGGATCTTCTTCACGTCCGTGGCGGGCGTGGGGGCCAGCACGTCCCGCGTGGAGCCCGCGTAGGTGACGAGCGCCACGGTGTCGTTCTCATTGAGGTTCTTCACCGCGACCTTGATGGACTCGATGGCCAGCGGCAGCTTGTCCGACGACGCCATGGAGCCGCTGGTGTCCACCAGGAACACCAGGTGCGCGGGCTTGCGCTGCGAGCGGGAGACGACCTTGCCCTGCACGCCCACGCGCAGGAACTGGCGGCGCGCGTTGAAGGGCGAGGGCGCGCCCTCCAGGTGCACCGTGAAGGCGCCTTCTTCCGGCGGCGTGTAGCGGTACTTGAAGTAGTTGACGAACTCCTCCACGCGCACCGCGTGGGTGGGCGGCAGCTGGCCCTGCTGCAGGTAGCGCCGGGCCATGGAGTAGGAGGCCGTGTCCACGTCCGCCGCGAAGGTGGACAGGTTGTCCTTCGCCGTCTCGGTGAAGGCGTTGGCCTTGTAGGTCTCGAAGACGTTGCCGCCCTCGGCGACGCCCTTGTCGCCATCCACCGCCTGCATCTTGCGCTTCTCCATGGGCTGCTGGACCGGCGGCGGGGCATTCATCTGGAGGCCGGCCGGCGCGCCCATGGCCACGGTGGCGTCCTTCGCCGGCGCCGCGCGCCGCATGGCCGGCTCCGCCGCGGCCAGGGCATCGGAAGACTCACGCTCCTCGGCCATCATTGGCGCGGGCGACGGTGCGTCAGCGCGCTTCTTGGCGGCCGCGGCCGGGGTGGAGG
>NZ_RAWQ01000185.1:0-22612 GCF_003668965.1 Corallococcus sp. AB030 | reverse complement strand
CCCCTCAGCCGCAACCCCGCGAACAACACCCCACCCGCCAGGAGGAAGCGCATCCCCGCCATCCGGAACGGCGGAAAACCCGTCAGCGCGAACCGCATCGCCAGGTAGGTGGACCCCCAGATGACGTAGAGCGCGAAAAGGCTGAACAGCAGGCGACCCCGGTGGGGCGCGGGCTCGGCTACGTCGGGGGTCACGGTCGCGGTCGTCACGGCGGCGGCCTTCTAACCCCCACCTCCCTCCCGTGCGATGTGCGCTTTGCCGTACCCGTGCCACGCAGGCAGTCGGACCAGCGCCCCGCCTGCCTGCCAGAGAGGCCCTCCCAATTGAATGCCTCGGGCGTCCCTTTTAGAATTCTACAGGAGGCATGAAGACCCGGAGGTCGGGTCGACAGCCCCCGGAGCGTGAGCGGGAATGCCCGACGAGTTGGGTGAGCGCGAGAAGGAAGTCCTCCGAGCCGTGGTGCAGGAGTACATCACCACCGGCGGCCCGGTCGGCAGCCAGCAGCTGACTCGCAGAGGCGAGTTCGAAGTGTCTTCCGCGACCATGCGCAACGTGCTCGCCGACCTGGAGGCCCTGGGCTTCCTGGAGAAGCCCCACACGTCCGCCGGCCGCGTGCCCACCGACCGGGGCTACCGCTTCTACGTGGACACCCTGGTGAAGCTGCGCGACCCCGCCCCCCGCGACCGCGAGCTCATCCACGCCGGCCTCGTCCACGAGTCCAGCCTGGACGAGGTGCTGTCGGAGGCCAGCCGCGTGCTGCACTCGCTCACGCGCCACGCGGGCGTCGTGCTCACCCCCCGCGTCGACGCCGCCGTGTTCCAACGCATCGAGTTCCTGCGCCTGCGTGAGAACCGCGTGCTCGCCGTGCTCGTGGGCCAGAACGGCCAGGTGCACAACAAGGCCCTCACCGTGGACTTTCCGGTGACGTCCGACGAGCTCGTCAAGGCCAGCAACTACCTCTCCGAACTGCTGCACCAGGTGCCCCTGGAAGAGGCGCGCGAGCGCATCCGCGCGGAGATGGACCAGGAGCAGGCCCTCTACAACGCGCTCACCGCCAAGGCCCTCAAGCTGGGCGCCGCCGCCACCGACCTGCAGACGCCGGAGCGCGTGCTCATCGAAGGCACCGGCTCCTTCCTGGAGCAGCCGGAGTTCGCGGACGTGGAGCGCATCCGCGCGCTGTTCCGCGCCCTGGATGAGAAGCACAAGCTGCTGCACCTGCTGGACCGCGTGCAGCGCACCAAGGAGATGCACGTCTTCATCGGCGCGGAGAGCGAGTTCTCCGCCGCTGGCGACGTCACCGTCATCGCCAGCCCCTACGGCACGGCGGAGGCGGTGCTGGGCACTGTCGGCGTCATCGGGCCCACTCGCATGGACTACCGGCGCGTGATTCCCCTGGTGAACTTCACGGCCCAGGTGCTCTCCAGCGTGCTGGAGAAGGTGTAGCGCGAAGCCCCTACTGCGGCGCGGGCGCGTAGACGCGCAGCGCCGCGGGGGCGACCTCGAAGCGCATGGGCGTCATGCCCACGTTCTCTCCGTCCGCGTTCACCTCC
This sequence comes from Corallococcus sp. AB030, assembly GCF_003668965.1. Classification (NCBI taxonomy): domain Bacteria; kingdom Pseudomonadati; phylum Myxococcota; class Myxococcia; order Myxococcales; family Myxococcaceae; genus Corallococcus; species Corallococcus sp. AB030. The sequence goes on along the minus strand of NZ_RAWQ01000185.1, from coordinate 21,062 downwards.
ATGGGCGGCTCCGTCTCCACGACGAGCCGCGAGGTGTGCAGGTGCACGACGGACTCGTGCTCCAGGTGCCCGCCGCTCCTCATGCCCAGCGCCACGCGCGCCAGCGTGGCCACGTCCTGCAGGTGGCCCAGCCCCGTGCGCTCCCCGCCGTCCGCCATGGAGGGCGCGGTGATGGCGTAGACGTGGAAGCGGCGGTCGTCCAGCGTCGCGTCCGGCGCCACCATGTTGCCCGCGCCGTGGTAGCGGCCGTTGCCCACCACCAGTTGGAGCGCGTCCACCTCCAGCGTCCGGCCATCCGCCTGGAGCCGGACGTGGAAGGGCTGCAGCGTGCGCATCTCCGCGGCGGCGGCCATGGGATAGGCCAGCTTGCCGGCGCGCTGCTTCAACTCCTGCGTGAGCCGCTTCGCGATGGCGGTGGTGAGCCCCAGGCTGGCGGCGTTGAGGAAGGGCCGCCCGTTGATGAGCCCCACGTCCACGCGCGCCGTGTAGCCACCGGCGATGACGTCACACGCGGCCTCCAGCGTGTCCGGGATGCCCAGCGAGCGGGCGAAGTCGTTGCCGGTGCCCAGCGGCACCACGCCCAGCGTCACGTCGCGCCCCATCAGGGCCTGCGCCGCGCAGCTGATGGTGCCGTCGCCTCCTCCCACGAGGATTCGGCGGGCCCCCTGGGCGATGGCCTCCTCCACCACCTTGCGCAGGCGCTTGGGCCGCGTCAGTGCGTGCGCGGCCATGAGCGGGATGCCGTGTTCGGCCAGCAGCGCGCGGGCGGTCTCGAAGGCGTCACGCCCCGAGCGCGAGCGCGTATTCACCACCAGGACCGCGGGCCCCTCGTCCAGGTGACGAAGGCGCGGAGGCGCGTTGAGTGCGGGTTCCAGGGGAAACCTCGGCTTTGAATGCAGCGCCTCCAAGCTGCGCACGACCGTCTTCCGGCACCAGCGGGACCCATGCGGAAAGGGCAGGGGCTCTGTCCATTCCCCACCGCGACTCTCGGAGAGCTTCCGCGGGTGGACATGGGTAGGGGGCTGGCGGGTTCCCTCCCTGGGTAGACGTGTTCACCTTCCAGGCGACGCGGACTCCGTGCCTCGGACCCGCGCCGGGACGTTCTCCAGGAGGGTTTGAATGGCACGAGGAAGCAAGGACAAGTACTCGGCGAAGCAGAAGCGCATGGCCGCGCACATCGAGAAGGGCTACGAGGACAAGGGCGTCGGTGAGAAGACCGCGGAGGCCCGCGCGTACGCCACCGTGAACAAGCTCACCGGTGGCGGGATGAAGGGCGGCTCTGGCAGCAAGGCGAAGGCGGCCCGTCGGCGCCCCGCGGCCCGCAAGAACGCGCGCAAGGCAGGACGCGTGGGGGGCAAGCGCCGCGCCGCCACCGCGAAGAAGAGCGCCACCTCCAGCCGCAAGAAGGCCGCGCCCACCCGGGCCCGGCGCACCAGCACCGGCCGCAAGGCCACCTCGCGCACCGGCACCGCCGGCAAGCGCTCCACGGCCCGCAAGAGCACCGCGCGCCGGGGGACGGCTCGCAAGAGCACGGCGTCCCGTTCACGCGCGAAGCGGGGCGGTTCGCGCAAGTAGTCCCGAGGGGCTCCACCGGTGGCCACGCTTTTTCCGTGGCCGCCGGGGACGCCTTCACCCTGTCACGGGCTTCAGCGCGACTCCTCGTCCTTGGAGGTGTCCCGCGACGCCGCGTCCCAGGGCCAGATTTCGGGGTCTTCTTCCAGGCGGCGCAGCAGCTCCGCGGGGTCCTTCACCAGCGTGCGGCAGCCGGCCGTGCGCAGGTCCTCCGCGCGGAAGCCGCCGCACAGCACACCCACGGACGCCAGGTGCAGCTTGCCCGCGGCCAGCGCGTCGTAGGGCGTGTCACCCACCATCACCACCGTGGCGGGGTCCGGCTTGCCCAGCTTCACGAGCGCCGCCTCGAAGATGTCCGGGTGCGGCTTGCTCTTGTCGACCTCGTCCTTGTTCGTCTTCGCCTCGAACAGGCCGTCGATGCCGCACAGCTCCACGTAGCGCTTGAGCTCGTCGTCCTTGGCGCTGGAGGCCAGGGCAATCTTGCGGCCGCGCTTGCGCAGCAGCTGGAACAGCTCCTTCACGCGCGGGAAGGGGCGCACCTTGGGGAGGAACTCGCGCTTGAAGCGCGCGGAGCGGTCCTCCTCCAGGTCCTTGCCGAAGCGCTCCAGCTCCTCGTCGTTGAAGAAGACGGGCAACAGCTGGTCCGCGCCCTTGCCAATCTGGCTGCGCACGTGAGCGAACGGGATGTCCCGCCCGAACTCGATGAACGACCGGCGCCAGGCCTCGGCGTGCTCGTCCACCGAATCGATCAGCGTTCCATCCACGTCGAAGATGACGTTCTCGACCATGCGCGGCAAACCTCCGCCGCCAAGGTGGCGATGGCCGGCGTGCGGGTCAACCGCCCGTGGGTGACTTCGGTCCACTCTCCTGCGCTTCGCTGTCCACGAGTGTCCGGGGCTGCACGCTGTATCCCTCCGGAGCGGCGGGGGTGAACGCGTCGTTGGGCAGCGGCGTCTTCAGGTCCACCTTCGACAGCACCGTCTCCCCCTGCTTCGCGTCCCCCAGCCAGCGCGTCAGCTTCCTGGGCACGCACAGGCCCAGGTCCGTGTCGCAGTGCTCCTCCTCCATCCGCACCTCCGCCCGGGTGCCGTCCGGCGCGCGCGTCTTCTTGGCCAGGAAGTCCAGCGAGGGCCAGCGCAGCACGTACGTCACCTCCACGCCGCCGCCCGCCTCGCCCTCCAGCGCCATGGTCAGCTCCACGGCCTCCTTCGCCTGGGGCAGGCTCGCGGTGCGCCTCGCCTTCGTGCTGCGCAGGAGCAGCGGCGCGCGGAAGCCGTCCGGCACGAAGGGGGTGAAGATTTCGGTGAGGAACGCGGACAGCTTCTCCGCGGAGACCTGGGACGTGAAGGTGGTGAACTGCTTCGTCGCCTCCACCTGCTCGTACAGGTGCTTGCCGTCCCACCACACCTGCCGGGCCTGGGGCGCGGACACGGTGCCGCGCATCTTCTGGGGCGCGCGGTACGCGAAGGTGAAGCCCGCGGAGGCGGTGTCCCCTTCCGTCTGGGTGCCCTCCAACTGGTAGACCGTCAGCTTCGCGTCGCGCGCGGCCAGCTTCTCTCGCACCTGGGCCATCAACTCCGCGTCGTTCGCGCCTCCGGACGAGGACGAACGGCACGCGAGGAGGCCCACGAGGGGCACGAGGAGGAGGGCGCGCATGGGGATGCTCGGGGGCTGGAAATGGAAAAGGCCCCGCTGTTCCCAGGGGGCCTTCGGACTGCCTCGGTGAGGAGGCAGCTTGGGACTACTTCACCGCCACGCCGGTCGCGGAGGAGCTGGTGATGCCGATGATGGTGCCGAACAGGGCGAAGATGCCGTGACGGGGCGTGGTGGACGCCGACTTCAGGTCCACCTTGGAGGCGCCCATGGCCTTCGCCTCGGTGATGAGGAGCTTGTTCACCACGGTGTCCAGGTCGCTCTGAACGATGTCGATGATGTGGAAGATCGCGGTCAGGCCCAGCGAGCTGCCCTGGATGACGGCCACGGCCTCGCCGTTGGCGGCGATCTCGGAGCCGGAGACGATGGCGGACTCGACGCTCGTGCAGCCCACGAGGGAAGCGGCGGCGACGGCGGACAGGATGAACTTCTTCATGGTTATCTCCCCAACTGATGGTGGCTTGGATGGTGACGGAGCGGCCCGGACAGGCACTCCGCCGTTCAGTAAGACCTCAAGCGGCCGGGGTCGTAGCAGAAGGCTTTTTCAAGTCAAGGACCCGGGGCGGGTTATTCCGAGTTCTGTTGGACACTTCATCCGCCGGGCGGCGCGGGAGCGGTCGCCCCTCTCGCGGACGTGAGGCATCTTCGCGCATGCACCCGGTTTCCGTTCCACGTCCCGCCCCGGCCCGCGTCTGGCTGCACCTGCTGCTCTTCGTGGTGACGCTGGGGACGACGTTCCTCGCGTACCTGCTGCTCTTCGGCCGCTCGTTCCCGTTCAGTGGGGGCGGGCTGCTCGCGGAGGACCGGACCCAGGCGCTGTTCTTCAGCGGGTCGCTGCTGGCCATCCTGGGCTCGCACGAGATGGGGCACTACGTGCTCGCGCGGTGGCACAAGGTGGACACGTCGCTGCCGTACTTCATCCCGCTGCCGGTGCCGGGGAGCCTGGGCACGCTGGGCGCGGTCATCCGGCTGCGCGGGCGCATCCCCACACGCAACGCGCTGGTGGACATTGGCGCCGCGGGGCCGCTGGCGGGCCTGGTGGTGGCGCTGCCGCTGCTCTACTGGGGGCTGTTGCACTCCACGGTGGTGGACTCGCCGCCGGTGCCGTCCGCGTTCCCCGGCGAGTCGTCGCTGTGGGTGCTGGGGCAGGAGCTGCTGCGCTGGGTGATGGAGAAGGTGACGCAGGCGCCGCCCGCGATGGAGCCCGTCTACACGAGCCACCAGACGCACTTTGGCGACAACCTCCTCATGAAGGCGCTGACGTGGCTGGCGCTGGGCCCGCTGCCGGAGGGCAAGGACGTGGTGGTGCACCCGGTGGTGATGGCGGCGTGGTTCGGCCTGCTGGTGACGCTGCTCAACCTGCTGCCGGTGGGGCAGCTGGACGGCGGGCACCTGACGTTCGCGGCGCTGGGGCCCCGGGCCCGTCTGGTGGGCCGGGGCGTGGCGGTGGTGCTGCTCTTCCTCACCGTGTTCGTCACCGCGTCATGGGGCCTGTGGCTGGTGGTGGCGAGCAAGGTCGTGGGCTTCGGCCACCCGGAGGTGTTGCGGCCGGAGGAGCCCCTGAGCGCTTCGCGCAAGGTCATCTGCGCGCTGTGCCTGTTGGCGCTGGTAGGGTGCGCGATGCCCATCCCGCTGCGAGAGGTGTGGTCATGAAGTACCAGTGCGAAAGCTGCGACCGGCTGGTCAAGGTGGAGACCTACGTCCTCGAGGAGCACGCGCTGGCCGTGGCGTGCCCGGCGTGTGGCGCGTGGACTCAGGCGGCCCCTTCCCTCTCCAAGCCGGCATCCCCTCGGCCCGCGCCCACTCCTGCGCATGACGGCGTGGAGGACCTCGCGGTGGCGGCGCCCTACGCGGCCCCTCCGCCGTCACCTCTCGCTCGGCCCAGTGTCACCGCGCTGCGGGTGGTGCGTCCGGATGCTCCCGCCGCGGCCCCGCTCGCGCTGGACGGAGACCCCTTCCAGGCGCCTCCGGGCCACTGCCCCAAGTGCGTGGCGCCCATGCGCGACGACGCCGGGGCCTGCTCGGCGTGCGGACTGGTCTACGCCAACTTCATCCCGGACGAGCACCAGCCCTCCGAAGCCCTGGCCCAGGAGTGGCGCGAGCTGCTGGAGACCTGGCACGACTGGGACGCGCACGACCGCCTGCTTTCCCAGGTGATGATGCGGGGCGAGATGGCCATGGTGGGCCGGCTGTACCGCGTGCGGCTCGCCCGCGCGCCGAACGACGCCCAGGCGCTGCGCGGACGGGATGAAGTGGTCCGCCGGGTGACGACCACGACGCAGCTCATCTCCGACGGACCCTCACCGGCGCTGGGGCGCAAGATGAAGACCGCGGTGCTGAGCACCGTGCTGGTGGTGTCCCTGGTGCTGCTGCTGGTGCTCTTCCAGATGATGCGCGCGTCCTTCTAGGCGGCGGGTCCGGCGGAGCGCTGGCCGGCCCGCTTCCCGGGCGGGCGGGAGAAGGGGCTTCACGGCCGCGTCAGGGAACGCGCGGGGGACGCCGGGCGCTGTTATCCTGCGGGGCCGCCTTTCCGCCCTCCTGCCCCCGAACCGCCGCATGTCCGCGCCCGCGACCCGTCCTCTCTCTGTCGACAGCCTGCTGGGGCCTGGTGGCGCGCTGGAAGAGGCGCTGCCCGCGTACGAGCACCGCCCGGAGCAGCTCCAGATGGCGCGCGCGGTGGAGCGGGCCTTCTCCGAAGGCAGCTACCTGCTGGCGGAGGCCGGCACCGGCACGGGCAAGACGCTGGCGTACCTGGTGCCCGCGCTCCTGGCGGGGCGCAAGGTGGTGGTGTCCACGGCCACGAAGACATTGCAGGACCAGGTGTTCTTCAAGGACCTGCCGCTGCTCAGTGAGAAGCTGGGCCTGCGCTTCGAGGCGGCGTACCTCAAGGGGCGCGGCAACTACCTGTGCCTGCACCGCTACGAGTCCTTCGAAAAGGACCCGCAGTTCGTCTCGCGCGAAGAGGCGAAGCAGTGGCCGCTGCTCAAGAAGTGGGTGACGCAGACGGAGACGGGGGACCGGGCGGAGCTGGATTTGCCGGAGTCCTTCGCCGCGTGGTCCCGGCTGTCCACCACGTCGGAGACGTGCCTGGGCTCGCGCTGCTCGCAGTACGACACGTGCTTCGTCACGCGGATGCGCAAGCGCGCGGAGGCCGCGGACCTGCTGGTGGTGAACCACCACCTGTTCTTCGCGGACCTGGCGCTGCGCAGCTCCGGCAAGCGCACGGAAGGGGTGCTGCCCTTCTACGACGCGGTCATCTTCGACGAGGCGCACGCGCTGGAGGACGCGGCCAGCGGCCACTTCGGGTGCAGCGTGTCCAACTACCGGCTGGAGGAGCTGTCGCGCGACGCGGTGGCGGCCCTGCAGGCGAAGGATGAGCGCCACGCGACGCTCTCCGCGCTGGCCCAGCGGGTGCGCTCGCACGCGGACGCGCTGTTCCTCCAGGCGCCGCGCGCGCTGGGGATGTCCAGCCAGGAGTCCACCGTGGCCTTGCGCCCGGAGACGATGGGCAAGCTGTCCGGCGCGCTGGAGCAGGTGCGGGAAGGCCTGGCCGCGCTGGCGTCCTTCGCGGGCAGCGAGCGCGAGCCGGAGCTGGCCGCCATCCACCGCCGCGCGGAGGAGATGGCGGAGCAGCTCAGTTTCCTGGAGAAGTCCGAGTCCGCGGACCACGTGTACTGGGCGGAGGCGCGCGGCAAGGGCCTGTTCCTGCGCGCGAGCCCCATCGACGTGGCGAAGGAGCTGCGCGACCGGCTCTACGGCGCGCTGGACACGGTGGTGTTCACCTCCGCGACGCTCGCGGCGGACAGCCGCTTCGACTTCTTCGCCAAGCGCATGGGCATGTACGACGACGAGGGCCAGCCCGTGACGCGCGTGCGCACGCTGGCGGTGCCCAGCCCGTTCGACTTCCCGCGCCAGTCCGCGCTGTACCTGCCCACGCACCTGCCGGACCCCAGCGCCCCGGGTTTCATCGAGGCGGCGGCGGAAGAAATCATCCAGCTGTGCGAAGTGACGGGCGGGCGCGCGTTCGTGCTCTTCACGTCCCTGCGCAACATGGTGCGCGCGTACGAGCTGACGGCGACGCGGCTGCCCTATCAGGCATTGCTCCAGGGGGAGCGGCCCAAGCAGCAGCTGCTGGACGCGTTCCGCCAGACGCCCAGCGTGCTCTTCGCCGCGCACAGCTTCTGGGAGGGCGTGGACGTGCCCGGGGACGCGCTGAGCCTGGTCATCATCGACCGGCTTCCGTTCGCGTCTCCCGGCGACCCGCTGGTGGCCGCGCGCATCCGTCAGATTCAGGCGCGCGGTGAAGAGCCGTTCGACCAGTATCAGCTGCCGCAGGCGGCGCTGGCGCTGCGGCAGGGCTTCGGGCGGCTCATCCGCACGCAGGCGGACCGGGGCATTGTCGCGATGCTGGATCGCCGCATCGTGACCAAGGGCTATGGCCGCGTGTTCCTCTCCAGCCTGCCGCCCGCGAAGCGCATGGAGGACACGACGGAGCTGAGCCGCTGGTTCAACGGCCCGGTGCGCCCGGTGCCGCCCGTGCGCTTGATTCGCTGAACACGTCGCGCAGGCGCAGGCCCACGCGTGCCTGGAAGGGCGGGGCCAGGGTGTCCACGCCCGCGCGGCCCGCCAGGTACTGGCGGTCGAAGAGGTTCTCCACCGCGCCGAAGGCGTCCACCTTCCAGAACAGGTGGCGACTCACGAACAGGTCCACCACCGCCGCGCCGCCCATGCCGCGCGTGTTGAGGTCGTCCTCGTACTGCGGGCCGAACACACGCAGCTGCGCGGTGACGGAGACGATGCGCGGGTCGTCGAAGGTGACCGCGAGCGAGCCGCGATGCCGGGGGTCCTGCGGAAGCTGGCGACCCACGAGGTCGGGCTGACCAGGGGCGCGCGTGACGACGGGGTCCACGAAGGTATAGGCGGCGAGCGCGGTCCACTGCCGGGACATGCGCCAGTCCGCTCCCAGCTCCACGCCTCGCACGCGGGCCCGGCCCAGGTTCTGTCTCTGGCGCGTGGCTCCGTCCGGCAGGGGCGTGGCGAGGGTGACGTTGGTGACGGGCGCGTCCAGCACGTTCCAGAAGCCGGTGACGCGACCGGTGAGACCGCGCGGGCCGGTGGCCTCCACGCCTGCCTCGGTGCCCCAGAGGCGCTCGGCGCCCAGGTCCGGGTTCGCGGCGGTGAGGACGGTGCCCACCTGGAAGGGGCGATAGAGCTCGTTGAGGGTGGGGGCGCGGAAGGCGCGGTACGCGGAGGCGCGCAGCGTGAGCCACTCCAACGGGCGCACGCGCGCGGCCAGGCGCGGACTGAGCTGGCGCGCGGTGCGGGGCTCGAAGGCGGTGGCGGTGGTGGTGCCGTTCGCGAAGCTCTCCAGCTGGCTGCCGTCGAAGTTGCGCCATGTGTCCCAGCGCAGCGTGCCGGCGAACTCCAGCGCGGGGGACACGGTGTAGAGGTCCTGCACGAAGACGCCGCCGGACAGCTGCGTGCCCCGCGTGTTGCGCGCGTAGAGCGTCGTGGCGGTGTAGCTGGCGGGGAAGAGCACCTCGTCGGCCCTGCCGTGGGAGCGGCGCACGTCCACGCCCGCTGCGAGCACGTGGGTTCCGCCCAGCGTCAGCTCTGGACCGGTCCAGACGAGCGAGCCGCCCTGGTCGTCCGCGGGCACGTCCTGGAGGGCGGAGCGGATCTCGAAGTTGCGGTCCGGTGCGACGCGCGCGCGGTCCTGGGCGAAGTGCTGGGTGCGGCCATGGAGGCCCAGCTCGAAGGCGCCAGCGGCGTCCGTGCGGAGGCGGGCGTTCGCGGCGAACCACATGAGGTCCACGCTGGCGACGGTGTACTGGGTGCCACCGTTCTGCGTCTCGCGGAACACGCCCGCGCGGGCGGAGAGGGACAGGCGGTCGGTGGCCGCTGCTTCGACGCGAGCCTGGGCGCTGACGTGGTTGGAGGGCGTGTCTCCGTCGATGCGGCCGCGCTGGCCTTCGGGGACGATGCGGTAGCCGTTGCTGGTGAGGCCCTCGACCTCCAAGGAGGCGCCCACGCGGCCCCAACGGTCCGCGATGCGAGCGGCGGCGAAGCCGGTGCCCAGGTTGCCGGCGGACAGGTCGACGTCGAGCGCCGGGCCGGTGATGGGCCGGGAGAACAGCTGCACCACTCCGCCCAGCGCGGCGCTGCCATAGAGCGCGGAGCCGCCGGTGGGGACGACCTCGACGCGGTCCAGGCCCAGGCGGGGCAGGGCGCGCCAGAAGACCCAGCCTCCGTAGGGGTCGTTGAAGGGAAGCCCGTCCAGCAGCACCAGCCCACGCGCCACGCCGGAGGGCGCGAGCCCGCGCAGGTTGAGCCCCTGCGCGGTGGGGTCCGCGACGAGCGACGGCGTGCGGCGGAACGTGGCCGCGGACGGCAGCGTGCGGATGAGCGCGTCCTGCGTGAGCGTGGGGCTGCGTTCCATCTCCTCGCGGGGAATCACCACCGTGGTGGCGGGCACGTCGCGCAGCGGCCGCGGCAGGCGCGTGGCGGTGACGACGGTGCGGGTGTCGCGAGGAGGCTCGGGCTGAGGCTCGGGCTCGGCGGGGGCCACGAGCGCGGCGGCCTCCGGCTCGCGGGCCGTGTCCGCGTCCACCGTCTGCGCGGTGGCCACGCCGGGCAACAGCAACGCCCATGCGAGGCGATGGGAGAGCGACGAGCGAGAGACGGCGCGAGGTCCAGGCATCGGGCCCGCTCTACTGGATGTCGTGCTCCCGGGCGAGCAATGGCGGGCTCCAGAAACACGAACGGCGGTGAAGCGCCCGGAGGGCCACTCCACCGCCGCCGTTCACGGCCGGAAGGCCGTGGGGAACAACTACGCCGCAGCCATGCCACCGCCGGAGGCGGCCGGGCCCTGGTACTGCGCGTCGCCGAAGCCGAGCATCGGGATGAAGATGAAGCCCAGGAACGCGATGCCAATGCCGAAGCCCGTGCTCTTGCCGAAGGACTTGGCCAAGTCGATGCTCATGATGATGCCCGCGATGAAGCCCGCGGGCGGGCACAGCAGGAACAGCGCCATCCACCAGATGGGGCGGCCCACGATGGTGAGCATGATGTAGAGGTTGTAGAAGGGAACGATCGCCGCCCAGCCGGGCTGCCCCGCCTTGACGAACATCTTCCACATGCCCGCGATCACCACGGCGATGACCGCGAGGTAGACGAGCGACATCACGATGGCGAACGGCCCGGAGGGCTGGGACTGCTGCTGCTCCATCGCCTGCCGCATCATCTCTGCTTGTTCTTCGTTCATGAGCGACTTCCCCCTCGGAAGTGTAGGACCCACCTCCGTGGGCGGATCCAAGTTCACTCCCGAACAAAGGCGAAGTCGGGGGGAGAAAGCAAATTCCTTCCCCCCGCCCGAGGGAGGCCGCTCAGGCCTTCAGCGTCTCCGGCACCTGCCAGTCCGGCTTCAGCCGCTGGATGACCTTCACGAAATTCTCCTTGTCCTGGGCTTTCTCCAGGGCGGCCTCGGGGAGGATGACGTCGTCCTTCACCAGCCGCTCCAGGTGCATGTCCAGGGTCTGCATGCCCTGGTTCTGGCCGGCCTGCATCTTGGAGGCGATCTGGAACACCTTGCCCTCGCGAATCATGGCGGCGATGGCGGCGCTGCCCACCAGGATTTCGAGCGCGGCGACGCGGCCCTTGCCGTCCGCGGTCTTGATGAGCTGCTGGGCGACGATGCCGGCCAGCGACTCCGCGAGCATGCCGCGCACCTGGCCCTGCTCGTCCGCGGGGAAGGAGTTGATGATGCGGTCGATGGTGGCGGGGGCGCTGTTGGTGTGCACCGTGGCGAAGACGAGCACGCCGAAGCTGGCCAGCTGGAGCGCCAGCTTCATGGTCTCGTTGGTGCGGAGCTCGCCGATGAGGATGACGTTGGGGTCTTCACGGCCGGCGGAGCGGATGGCGGTGGCGAAGCTGGAGGCGTGCGGGCCCACCTCGCGGTGGGTGACCTGGGACTTGAGCGATTCGTGCACGAACTCCACCGGGTCCTCCACGGTGAGCACGTGCGCCGGGCGCGTCTTGTTGATGTGGTTGATCATCCCGGCGAGCGTCGTGGACTTGCCCGAGCCCGTGGGGCCCGTCACCAGCACCAGCCCGCTGCGGCGGTCCGCCATCTTGCGCACCACCTCCGGCGTCTTCAGGTCCTCCAGCGACAGCACCTTGCTGGGGATGGTGCGGAACACGGCGCCAATGCCAGTCATCCGGTAGAAGTAGTTGGCGCGGAAGCGGGCCTTGGTGCCGTAGCCGTAGGCGAAGTCCAGGTCCAGCTCCTCCGTTATCTGCCGCTTCTGTTCGGGCGAGCAGATTTCGAAGAGCAACGACTCCAGCTCTTCGGTGGTGAGGGCTTCTTCGCGCAGGGGCATGAGCTCGCCGCGGATGCGGCCCAGGGGCGGGTAGCCCACGCCCAGGTGCAGGTCGCTGCCCTTCTTGTCGAGCAGGACGTCGAACCAGGCGGCGATGCGAGGGGTGTCCGTCATGTCAGGCGCCCTTCTTGCCAAGCAGTGAGCCCACCTTGGACAGCATCCGCGCGCCCTCCTGGGCGGTGGCGGGCGGGGGCACGGTGGGAGCGGCGCCGGGCCGCTTGCCCGTCACCATGGCTTCGATTTCGTCCGGGTTCTCCGCGAAGCCCTTCACCGTCTCCAGCGTCGCCTTGCCGGAGCGGGCCAGGTCCGCGAGCGAGTCCTCGAAGCGGATGATGCCCAGCGACTTGCCGCGCTGCTGGAGGGAGGGGATCTGGTACGTCTTGTTGTCGCGGATGAGGTTGCCCAGGGCCACGGAGCCGGTGAGCACCTCGGCGGCGGCGACCAGGGACTTGCCGTCCGTGCCAGGCATCAGCCGCTGGCTGACGATGAGGCGCAGGCCGCTGGAGAGTGACAGCCGCACCTGCTGCTGGTCCGCCGGCGGGAAGAGGTCGATGAGCCGGTCGATGGTCTTCGCCGCGCTGGGCGTGTTCATGGTGCTGATGAGCAGGTGGCCCGTTTCGCTGGCGGCGAGGGCCATGCGCACGGTCTCCGTGTCGCGCAGCTCGCCCACGACGATGACGTCCGGGTCCTCGCGGAGGCTGCCCTTGAGGGCGCTGGCGAAGGTCCGGGTGCTGGTGCCCACCTCGCGCTGGCTGATGAGGGCACGCTTGCGCGGGTGCACGTACTCCACCGGATCCTCCACGGTGAGCACGTGGTGCGTCGTTTCACGGTTGATGATGTCCACCAGCGCCGCGAGCGTGCTCGTCTTGCCGTGACCGGATGGACCGGTGAGCACGATGAGGCCCTGGTGGTGGTGCGTGGCCTTGGCGATGTCCGCGGGCAGGCCCAGCGACTCCAGGGTGGGGATTTCGCGGGGGATGACGCGGAAGGTGCCCTTGAGGCCCGTGCGCTGGCGGCACACGTTGACGCGGAAGCGGCCGGTCTCCTCGGAGTCCAGCGCGAAGTCCACGCTGCCGTCCTTCTCCAGCACGTGGCGCAGCCGCTCCGGGATGATGGGGAGCAGCAGCCGCTCCACCGTCTCCGGGGACAGCGGCGTGTCCTGCGGGAGCAGCTCTCCGGCCAGGCGCAGCAGCGGAGGCCGTCCGGCCACCAGGTGCAGGTCGCTGGCGCTCATGCTGCGCGCCTGCTCCAGCAGCACGGTCAGGTCGCGGCCCGGAGCGGAGGTCGCGCGCGAGATGGGGATGATCCGCGCGGGGGGATTCGCGCTGGCGGTGGAGTGGGACGCAGCGCCTGCATGGGACGCAGCGCCTGGATGGGCCGCAGCGCCTGCATGGGCCGCCGCACCTGCATGGGCCGCAGCACCCGCGTGGGCAGGCGCACTCGCGTATCCGCCCGCGCCCGCGTGTGAAGGAGCGCCCGCGTGAGGGGCCGCGCTGACAGGAACTCCTCGCGCGGCGGCTCCCGCACCCATTCCACCTGGCTGCGTGGCCCGCGAGTCCACGGGCGCGGAGACCGCGGGCACTCCCGCGTAGGGCGTGCGCGTGGGCGCCTGGGCGGACACGGCCGGCATTCCCGCGTAGGGCGTCCGCGTGGGCGCGGCAGTCGCCGGAGCCGCTGCAGTCGCCGGAGCCGCCGCGGTCGCTGGAGCCGCGGCGGCAGCCGCGCCTTCCGCGCTTCGCGTGAGGCGCACGTTCATCAGCTCGCCCCGGCGCACCGCGGCGATGTTGAGGGAACCCAGGCCGGTGGCGTTCACCGTCCATTGCACCGGCGTCTCCGACACAGTGGACGCGCGCGCCATGCCCACCATCGCCTGGAGGGCCTTCACGAGCTCATCGGTGGAGAGGGCGCCTGGATCGACGGGCTCGTAGCCGTTGGCGCCGCGCACCATCGGAGGACGGCCACTGGCCAGGGCCAGCTCGGTGATTCCAGGACGCGAGAGATGACGCAGCAGTTCCGCGAGCGGTTTCATTCAGGGGGAAGCCCCACCGCTGCCGTGCGTCAGGCCCGGCGGGGTGGAAACTCCCGAAAGGATAGTCGACCGCCGCGCTCCAGGTCACCCTGGGGGCATGCCCCAAACGCACGACGGGAGCGGCCGTGCGAGGGCCCCTCCCGTCGGGTCCAACCGATTGCTGGGGTACCGCGGACTACAGCTCGCGCGACATCAGGAGCCGCAGCTTGCCGGACTTCTTGGAGACCACCGTGGCCACCGTGGTGAAGCCCGCCTTGCGGTAGAAGCCCACCGCGGGCGCGTTCGCAGGATCCACGCGCAGGGCGATGGTCTTGCGGTACATGTCGCGCGCCGCGTCCAGCGCCTTGTCCAGCAGCATGGCGCCCAGGCCGTGGCGCCGCAGCTCCGGCTTCACCACGATGTTGCGCAGGTAGGCCGCGCCCGGCACCGGACCGTCGCGCTCCACCGTCACGTAGCCCACCACCTGGCTCTGGAGCCGCGCCACGTGGATGAAGGGCTTCAGCTGGGTGAGGGCCTTGAGGCTCTCCTCCTGCGACTCACCCCGCCCCTTCCAGGGCTCGGAGTTGGCGCGCAGGGCCGACACCGTCGTCAGGTCCTCGTCGGTGGGCGGACCGAATTTGACCCCGGTCACCATTTCGTTGGGGAGCGTCGCTCCGTCCAGCACCGGCGTGGGGGCCGCCACCTCGACGCCAGGGTCCACCTGCTTCATCGTCATCGCCTTGCTCCTCCGTCGCGTCCGCGATCCTAACCGGTCCCCCCGTACCCATGCACGCGATCATTCCGCGCGCATTGTCCTGTTTTCCGTGTGGGGAGACGTCCTCCTCCCAGGCGGGGAGCCGGAACTTGTCGAAACGCCGCCTACGGGCGCGTCATTCCGGGAAGACGCGTCCTGCTCCGCCGTCTGGACTGCGAGCGGCCTTCCGCGCGGAGCGTGAGGCCATTATAAAACCCCTGTCCGGGTCCCCCTCGGTCCGAGTTTAAGCCCCTTGCAACTCAACCACGCCCAGCGCGAGCTGACGCTCAAGATCGTCTATTACGGCCCCGGGTTGAGCGGGAAGACGACGAACTTGCGCAAGCTGCACGCGCGGGCGCGGGCGGACGTGCGAGGGCGCCTCCTGTCGGTGGATACCCACGACGACCGGACGCTCTTCTTCGACCTGCTGCCCGTCTTCTTCTCCACCTCCACGGGCTTCAAGGTGAAGGTGAAGCTCTTCACCGTGCCCGGTCAGGTCATCCACAACGCCACGCGGCGGGTGGTGCTGCAGGGCGCGGACGCGGTGGTCTTCATCGCGGACAGCCGGCGCGGGGCGGCGCAGGAGAACAACGCCTACTGGCGCAACCTGCAGGAGAACCTGCGGGAGATGGAGCTGGACCCCACGCAGGTGCCGGTGGTCATCCAGTTCAACAAGCGCGACCTGCCCGACAGCCTCACGGACGAGGAGCTGGCGGAGGTGCAGCGCCGGGGCAGCCAGCCGGTGGTGGGCTCCGTGGCCGTGCGAGGCGAGGGCGTGGTGGAGACCTTCCATGCCGTGGTGCAGACGGCCTGGCGCGCGCTGGAGGGCCGGGCGCAGCTGTCGCGCAACGTGGGCTTGAGCGAGGAAGAGTTCCTGGGGCAGATCTTCCGTCACATCGACCTGAGCGGTACGGCGCTGGAGGGGCGGTACGGCCCCGGCGCCATTCCTGGCGGCAGGGAGAGCGGGAGGGCGCCATGAACGGCGCGGCAGGCGGAGGATCCCGGAACACCGCGAGCGCGCCCCGGCGTGAGTCCGCGCTCCAGCGCCGGCTGTCGCTGGGGGACCTGCTGGACCTGCCGTCCTTCACGGAGGTGGTGAAGGGCTTCAGCGACCTGTACCGCGTGGGCATCAAGGTGCTGGACACGCGCGGCAACAAGCTGGCGGACGTGAAGGTGGGCCACGGCGACTTCTGCGCCTACGTCTTCTCCTTCCCGGACGGCCGCCACGCGTGCACCGCCATGGTGGGCCGGGTGAAGGACGGCCCCGTGCTGCCGGAGGCCGGCGGGCGCGTGGCGGACGGAGACGTCTCCGAGGCCGCGGGCCTCATCGCGCTCACCTGCTTCACCGGCCTGCGCTACGTGGTGATGCCGGTTCGCTGGGACGGAGACCTGCTGGGCCGGGTCATCCTGGGGCCCTTCACGCCGGAGGAGCTGACGGACTTCCCGGAGACGCTCACCAGCATCCACGGCCTGGACCTGGAGCGCGCGCAGGAGCTGCTGGGCCGCGTTCGCCGCGTGCCGGAGCGCACCGCCGCGCAGGTGCTGGGCCACTTCGGTCAGGTGCTGGGCGCGCTCGTCGCCAGCGGGCAGAAGGCGTACCTGGCCACGCACCTGCATCTGGAGTCCACGCTGGAGGTGCACCGCGAGCTGGAGGCGCAGAACGCGCGGCTGCTCCAGGCGAACGCTCGGCTCAAGGAGCTGGACCGGCTGAAGTCCACCTTCCTGGGCACGGTGAGCCACGAGCTGCGCACGCCGCTCGCGTCCATCCTGGGCTACTCGGAGATGATGGCGGAGGGGCTGGCGGGGCCGCTCAACCCGGAGCAGCTCCAGTACGTGCGCACCATCGTGGAGAAGGGCGAGACGCTCCTCTCGATGATCTCCTCGCTGCTGGACCTGAGCCAGATTGAAGCCGGGCGTCTGCGCCTGTCCATGGCGCCGGTGGACCCTGGCTACGTCATCCAGACGGCGGTCTCCAGCGTGCTGCCGCAGGCGCAGCGCAAGGGCCTGGAGCTGGAGGTGCGGCTGCCGCACACGCCGCAGCCCCGGCTGGCGGGTGACTTGGACAAGCTGCGCCAGGTGGTGGTGAACCTGCTGGCCAACGCGGTGAAGTTCACGCCCGCGGGTGGCCGGGTGAAGGTGACGCTGTCGGACGCGGCGATGCAGCAGGAGCTGGGCGTGCCCGGCTACCGCATCAGCGTGGAGGACACCGGCGTGGGCATCCGCGCCGAGGAGTTCGAGCGCATCTTCCAGAGCTTCTACCAGGTGGACGGCAGCTCCACGCGCGAGTTCGGCGGCGCGGGGCTGGGCCTGGCCATCGTGAAGAGCCTGGTGGAGGGCCACGGCGGCCGGGTGCGCGTGGAGAGCGAGTTCGGCCACGGCTCGCGCTTCATCGTCCAGCTGCCGCTGCACCCGCCCATGCAGGAGCGCGGATTGACGGCCGCGCCTCCCATGTCGGAGCCGGACCGCTTCTAAAGGCAGACAGCAGCATGCCGCGGCGCGCCAGCTACGGTGCAGGCGGATGGTTGGATTCATGTCCGGAATTTAGAGTTTATACGGCTTAAGCTTGATTTGAGCAAAAAGCTGTATAGTCTGTTTTCTGTAGTTCCCAACCCCGCTGACATTGGAGTTGCCCATGAAGACGTTCTCGATCCGCGCGTTCGGCGTGGCTGCGTTCGCTATCGCCGGTCTGACGGTGGGCTGTGGTGGCGCGCCGGAGGACATGGAGGCGCAGCCGCAGGATGGTACGCAGGTGAACGCGCCTGCCCAGGAGGAGAACAACGACCGCCCGGTGCACGCGAAGTACTTCCGCTGGGTGTGCAACGCGAACACCGTGGGCCTGCGCACCTCGCCGGGCGGCGCCGTGTACGCGCAGATCAACTACGGCGAGGGCGTGGAGGTGTACAGCCGCGACGGCAACTGGATGTACGTGCAGCGCCTGTCCACCGGCCAGTGGGGCTGGACGGACGCGACCTATTTCTGCGTCTGAGCCCGCTTCGCTAGTCCGCGTGGGGCTGTTCGGAGGCGTGGGGCTTGAACAGCTCCGCGCCTCCGGCGTCCGCCGGAAGGAACGTGGGCAGCCGCGTCTGCACGAACGCGCCCACGAGCCCCAGCAGCATCACCACGCCCAGCGCGCGGCCCAGCCGCAGCGTGAGCGACCGCTGCTCCGACACGCGCGCCACGAGGATGAAGTTGATGGCGGCGCTGGCGAGCGACGCGATGATGGCGCCCACTCCTGCCGTCGTGGGGGAGATGGTGCCGTTGGCGCACAGCGACGCGGCGGACGCCACCGCGGACGCGCTGGACACCAGTCCGCCCACGGCGCTCACCGCGTAGAAGCCCCAGCGGCCCAGCAGCGTCTGGCCCACGGTGCCCACCACCTGGAGCGCCAGGAAGATGAGGCCGAACTTCAGCGCGGACGGCAGCGAGAAGGGCGACTTCAGGGGCAGGGCGGGAGGCTCGGCGCTGGGCGTGGCCTCCACGCGCGAGCGCATCAGCGCCAGACCCGTGCTGGACAGGAGGATGAGGACCAGCGGGATGGCGGAGTCCACCAGCGCGCGGAACGAGAGCAGCCCCAGCAGCACGGCGTTGCGCAGCGCCATGGCGGCGGTGGCCAGCATCACGCCCCGGTAGGCCACGTCGAGCAGGCGTCCGGAGGTCTCGCGCACGCGGTTGGCCAGCTCCGCCACGGTGACGGTGCTGTTGACGAGCCCGCCCAGGAACCCCGTGACCTCCACGCCGTGCGTGCCGAACACCTTCCACAGCATGTAGTTCACGAAGCCGATGGCCGCGATGAGGATGACGGTCACCCACGCGGCGCGCGGCTCGATGAGGCCCCACGGGTCCACCGGCTGCGAGGGCAGCACCGGGTAGATGGCGAAGGCGAGGATGGCCAGCAGGATGGCGCTGCGCAGCTCCTCGGCGGTGATCTTGTGGCTGAAGGTGGCCATCCGCTCCTTCCACGCGAGCAGGCCCGCCGTCGTCACTCCCACCGCCGCGGGCGTCACCGTATGACCCAGGCCGCACAGCACGCCGGCGAAGCCCGTGACGAGCAGCGCGGCGGACGTGGTCAGCTCCGCGCCGCCGTTGGCGCGCAGGGACTGCCAGTTGAGGAAGCACAGCAGCACGCCCAGCAGCGCGAGGCTGAGCAGCGCGAAGTTCGGGCCCAGGAGGCCGCCCATGCCGCCCAGCAGCGCCGCGAAGCCGAACGTGCGCAGGCCGGCCTCCTTGCCACGCCACTCACGCTCCAGCCCGACGAACAGGCCCACCGCGAGCGCGAGCGTCAGCCGCATCAACGTCTGCAGCGGTGGCCAGGAGACGACGGGGGGAAGACCTTCCATCATGCGAAAACCTCTCTCGGACCGTCATGCTCGCGTGTCGGGCCGACGTCAACGCCGCACCCCGTCACGCGAAAGGGACCCGCGTCAGGTGAGGGCGCGAGGGCCTTCGGGGGCGGGTCCGCCACTGACGACGTGCAGCCGCTCCCAACCTTGTCGCGCCAGGAGTTGGTGCAGCCTCGGCCGCAGCGCCGCCTGGAGCGCCTTTGCTCCGGCCTCCTCCTTCAACGACAGCGCGGGAAGTGACCAGCGCTCGCGCACGCGGGCGTCCATGCCCGGGGCATGGTCCGCGACGTCGATGAGGACGTAGTGCGACGCGGGCACGTTCCGGTCGCGCAGGGGCGCGGCGCGCAGGTTCGCCTCCCGCATCAGCGTCTCCACCGCGGGAGGCGGCCCATCATCCAGGCCCGAGCCCGGCGGCGGCGACACCACCGCTCGCGCCCGGTCCGGGTGCGCCAGCGAGTTGAAGAGGGCGGCGGCCAGGTGCGCGGGCCCTGCTTCCGCGCACTCGAAGACGACGGTCTCCACGGCCGTGGGGGCGGGCTTCGGCGGGCTGCCCAGCAGCCACCGGAAGAGGAACACCGCCAGCGCCGCGCCCAACAGCTGCGCCGCGACGAAGGACTCCACCTCCCACGGACTCATCACGCCCACGTGAGCGCTGGCCGCGCGCGCCAGCACCAGCGCCGGGTTCGCCAGCGAGCGCGAGTCCGTGAACCACACCGTCGCCGCCACGTACCCCGCGATGGCCAGCGGCGTCGCGGACGGGCGCGTACGCACGCAGCCTCGCACCACCACCAGCAGCCCGAACGTGGCCACCATCTCCGTGAGGAACCGGGCCCCGTCCGCCACGGGCATCCTCGCGGTGAGCAGCAGCGGCTCATTGCACATGCGGTGCGCCACGAGCCTGCCCACCAGGCTGCCGGACAGCTGCGCCAGCGCGTACAGCGGCACCTCGCGCCAGGGCGTGCGGTCCCCCAGCGCGTCCGCGAAGGTGAGCGCCGGATTCAAATGCGCGCCCGACAGCGGACGCAGCACCCACAACAGGCACGCCAGCACCGCGCCGCAGGACAGGGACATGAAGAGGCGTCCCTCGGTGGCGCTCGCGCCCAGGTGCTCCGCGACGTGGTGCGACCCCTCCAGCGCCACCACCACCAGCCCGCAGCCCAGCGCTTCCGTCACCAGCCGGCGGCGCAAATCCATGGGTGTGGCGGAAGAGGGCACTCCCTGTCCTATGCCTGGGAGGTCCGACACCGTCAACGCCACGTGCCTCCATCCCGCTCGCCCGTTCGCGGGTCGTCATTGCGTCCCCCGGCGCGAGCGTGGTCTTCAGTGCCGCCATGCCCGGCGAGTTCGACCTCATCCAACGCTTCCTCGCCTGCTTCCCGCGCGCGCGGGTGCCGGTGGGCCCGGGGGACGACTGCGCCGTGCTCGCCCCGTCCAAGGGCGCGCTGTGCGTCACCACCGACGCCGTGGTGGAGGACGTGCACTTCACCCGCGCGACGTTCTCCGCCGCGGACATCGGCCACAAGGCGCTCGCGGTGAACCTGTCGGACCTGGCCGCCATGGGCGCCACGCCGCGCTGGTTCGTCTGCGCGCTCGCGCTGCCCCGGGACTTCCCCGCCCGTGAGCTGTCCGCCATGGGCCGGGGCATGGCCGCGCTCGCGAAGGCCCACCGCATCATGCTCGTGGGCGGCAACTTCACCTCCGCGCGCGAGGTGTCCGTCACCCTCACCGTCACCGGGGAGCTGTCCCACGCGCCCATCACCCGCTCGGGCGCCCGGCCCGGCGACCTCCTCTATGTCTCCGGCACGCTGGGCGACGCGCGCCTGGGACTCCAGCACCTCCAGTCCGGCGTCCGACGGGGCGCGGCCGTGAAGCGCCAGCGCCGCCCCGAGCCCCGCATCGCCCTGGGGAAGCTGGCCGCGCGCTTCGCCTCCGCCGGGATGGACGTGTCGGATGGACTGGCGCAGGACCTGGGCCACCTGTGCGCCGCGTCCCGGGTGGGCGTGGAGCTGGAGCTGGACCGGCTGCCCCTGTCGCCCGCCGTGCGCGCGGCGCTGGGGCCGGAGGGTGCCTTGCGGGGAGGGGAGGACTACGAACTGCTACTCGCCGTCCCACCTTCGCGCATGCAGGCGTTCGAGCGTGCGTGCGCCCGCGCCGGGCAAAAGGTGACGCGCATGGGAGTGCTCACCCAGGAGCAGACGTTGCGAATTCGAGACGCGGGGGGGCATCTTCTGACCCCTCCGGCGGGATTCGATCACTTCGCCCGGTCAAGCAGGCAGATCCGGCCGGATGATTGACCCGTACCAGACAGCAAGGCTAAACCCCTGGGCTGTTTTCCGCCCCTCCCGCTGAAAGCACCC
>NZ_RAWQ01000184.1:0-22638 GCF_003668965.1 Corallococcus sp. AB030 | reverse complement strand
CCCCTGCCCCCAAGGATGAAGGAGGCGCAAAAAAGGGGTTCGAGTTTGCCGACAATATCGACGCAGCAATCTCTGGGGGCGCCAAGTTTTTCTTCAATCTGCTTCGGACATTTTACGCACTAACAGTCCGGCGGCGGGAGTTTTTGAGAGTCTTTATTGCCGACGCACCACACACTTCCGAATTCGTGAGACCTGCCACGTTCCTGGCCTTGGCAGCGCTTCCCGGAAGCATCTTTCTCCAAGCCGTTGTTTTGGCTGGAAAACGCGATGCACTCACCTACACCGGGGTGTCGACAAGCATGGCACAGCTTTTGTCGCAGGAGCTGACTGCGGCACGAGTCATAGCGGTCTCTATTCCAATCGTGGCGGTCACGTACATCTGCGGCCTACTCCTCGCGGCGGTCTTCAAGACCAAGCCAGACCAAGACGTCAAATCCAAACTAACGGGCGCCAGTTGCTATGCATTCGGGTATGCACTCGTGTGGCTCGCAATGGCCAACATATTGCCTCTAGTGCTCCGCAGCATACTCCCTTTGGAGGAGACATTTCCGGGACTGCTCATTAAGCACCCGCTACCCCTCTGGGCACGCCTCATTGGCATGCCGCTTGGCCTGTTTGGCCTCTGGTCTGTCGGGCGTATTCTTGTGCTGGCAGTCGTCGAATTACGCAACAACGTATTAAGCAAAGGAAATCGCACTGCCATCCACTTGGTCGGCTATGCTGGAATTTATGCCGCAGCCGCAGCGACATGGCTATCAACCGCCATCGACATGCGTGCCCTCATCGATGCCGACACAGGCCCGCACGCCCCGGACCATACGAATATTTTTTGTCGAGGTCGATCACTGGATGTCAGCAGCGATGGGCGGCTGCAATGGGTGTTTACCATAGAAAACACCTCGGACGAGCCGCTTTTCTTGACGCGCAAGGCGCCGAAGATCGTGCTTCGACACGAGGCCGAGCATGCGACTCCCCCAATCAGCGGTGCGCGGATCGCAAGCTGGGAGGCGGGCGAAGCAGACGTACTTAAAGTAGCGCCTAAGGAACGCGCATGGGCGGTAGTTGTTGCGGAGATACCTACAGAAACAGTTGGTTACATCCGTGAACAGCAGAAAATTCCCGGGGGTGGCAAGATGTTTCACGTGGACTATATTGCTTTTAACGCTGTGATTCACTCGAACTATGTGTGTAATGCCCAGTACGCCTTTTTCCCCAAGATCGAAAAGCCGAGTTTGCTCGTCACTCATGACGCTGAGCAGTAGGTGCGAAAATCCGGAGAGAAGAAGCTGACAGCAGGCTTCAGAACCCGCCTTGCCAACGAACAGCCTCCATGCCGTCCCCTCCAAGAACGACTCAGGATACTAAGGGGCTATCCCTAATCTCCGGCCTGATTCTCCAACTGCTGCAGTTCCTCGTGGCCTACGCTGCCTTCCGCCCCCATACCTAGCCCGACTGAACCGTAACGGTCCACGGAGGGCAGCCCACGCATGGACTGCTACCCTCTGGCCCGAGACGCGGCATCTGGCCACGCTGCTCCGCCCCTCGCTCGATAGCCCCGTAAACAGGGGCGCGGCAGCACCAACCTCCAAGGGCTCAGCGCCTCGCTGCTGTTCGCGCCTTGACCTTCAGCCAAGCCTGCCGCCGGTAGGGGTACGTTGAGCAGATACGGCGCCACGTCCACACCTCGCTCCGCGTCCACCAGTCCGCAGGCGGCTGGAGGCCGACGTCCCGCAGGTTGCCGAGACCACGGTAGCCGACACCGTCGAGCCCGAAGCCAGCGTTGGACTCCAGCACCAGCACCTTGTCCGACTCAGCGTGGTGATCCACGAAGAGGAAGGTGTGCCCGGAGCCCCACTGGCTGCGCCACCCCTGGATGAGTGTCCAGGGGTGGGGAGGCACGTCCGCCGACGGCGCCAGCAGGGCCATGCCGGACTCGACGGCCGCCGTCACGGGCGAGAAGTAGTCCTCCGTGGAGGCGATCATCATCTGCCGGTGGCGACGCATGTCCCACGAGAAGGCCGCGCCGTGCGCCTCGGAGAAGGCCTTCACCAACAAGCCCTCGACGAAGGTGCAGCAGTTGTTCAACCGAGGCGGCGCAAGCTGGACGCGAACGCCCGGCAGCGCCCACGGGTAGTACGCCCGGCTCCCGTCATACCTGTAGTCGAGGAACGCCCCCAGGAGCGTGGTGAGCCGCTCCTCCAAGACGGCGAGCGGCTCGCTGTCGAACAACAGCCGGGCCATGGCGGGCGAGCGCTCCTGGGAGACGAGCGTCGCGTAGCGCTGGGTGCGCCAGCGCGTGCATACCCAGGTGTCGAGCCAGCGCAACTGCGGCACCAGCAACCGGACGTAGTCGGTGTCGGGCGTGGGGTGGCGAGCCTTCTCCTCGATCACGAGGTAGTCGCCCGCTTCGACGTAGCCTTCGGGCTGCGTGCTCGTGTCCGGCTGCGCGAAGCCGCGCAGGCGCGCGGGCAGTTTCGCGACACGGTAGGTGTCCATGGTGTCTCCTCCACGTTGAAGAGGGGCTCCAACGTGTTCGCCATGGACGAAGAGACAGAGCCGGTCCTGCCATGGAGAGGCAGATTCGGGCGACCGGCTCTTGGTGAGGACGCAGCGCGCGTCAGGGCGTCCAGTCCGCGTCGGGGAGCCTCATCGTCGTCGGCGCGCTACGCACGGCAGTGGACGCAGAACTCCAATCCCTCATAGCCGGCCTGGCGGAGGGATGCGCGGGTACTCCACGTCCGTCACGAAGCAGCCGTGGGAAGCGCCCCCAGGCCAAGTTGTTTGTGGGCATCAGCATTCTGGCGCTTAATTGGCTTACGTGAGGAGGCGTGCCACGAGTGAGCCCCAAGCCTAGCGAGCTGTTCCACTACACAGGTCCCGATCTAGAGGAACCGGGTTACACCACCTACAAACACCTGCGTGACGACTGCGAACTTGACTGCGAGTACCTCGAAGAGTGCTGGACCAAGTTCAAGCAACTAGGATTGGCGGACCCTGACTTCCTGGCGAGATTCCCCGCGGAGTGCCCAGAACGAATCTGGGAAATGCGGCTTGCCTGCATACTGGCCGGCTGGGGCATCGACTTGGTTCCGTCCCCGCGACGAGGTGCTGGGATGGATTATGGCATCCGACTCAAAGAAGGACGTACCGTTTGGGTCGAAGCAACCGCACCTCGGAGCGGAGAGGGAGCCGACCAAGTATGGGCGCCCAACGACACGCTTCTGTTTGGAGCCGAGATCGAACGGACCACCGGCCTTCGTTATCTGAACTCGATAGCCAAGAAGCGCGAGCAGTTTGAGCGAGCCATCCAGGCCCAACTGGTGGCCCCGAACGATGGCCTCATTATCGCCATCAGTGGGGTGCAGATTCCACTGACAGACCATCAGACGCCAGGAGAAGCACCGTTGATCGTAAAGGTGCTATTCGGGCTGGGCGATTCGCCGTTCCTCGTTGACCTTCACTCTGGTCGGTCAAGACGAGGGCCACCGATGCCTCGCCCCTCGTTCCGTAAGAGCCGTGGAAGCAACGTGCCTTCACGGCTCTTCCTCACGCCAGACGCAGGTGAAGTCACCGGCGTTCTATTCGATCCATACGGCCCCAAGAATCGGCCTGAAACTCGTGGCTGTGTGGCCGGACACGACTTCATCTTCGTCCATAATCCGCACGCGCGTGTCCCCCTCAACATCGGGCAGTTTGGCGAAGGGCAAGAGTTCTTCATCCGCCTCGACAGCATCCAGCAATGCGCCCGTGCCGAGAAGGAGCCGACGTAGCAGCGAGCAACTCCATTTGGCCTGCAGCGCCCTGAAGCATCATTCCCTACGGATGGTGCTTCTGCGGAGATTCCGCCGCTCAACAGGGGCAGCAGACTCCAGCAGCCAGTCACGGAGTGAGCACTGCTGTCCAGCACCTGGCGCTGGTCGTGCGAGCTTACGAGCAGCGATCTACGACATCCCCGCCACCGTAATCGCCCCTGGCTGCCGCGCACGGCCACAATCCAGATCCTGAAGAAGGACAATTAGTCCCGCCGTTTTGTCCATCCCAGGGACGCACCGATGTCCCCGAAATGGGGCCACAGGCCTTTGTCCTCGTTGGAGGTGAGGCGCGCGGCCCCCAACGCCCTCGCACATCGAGGGCGCCCCTCCCACCGCGCGCCTTGCCTCCACTTGGTCCGGGAGGCCCGTGTGCAGAGCGTCGTCAGAGTCTTCGTCCTCGCCTCCCCCTCGGGCGCGCCACACCCCGGGCCGGAGTTCACCGTCGAGGCCTCCACCCACGACAGACTGCTGGAGGCGCTCCACGCCGAGCTGGCGGCACGCGGCCAGCGCGTGCGCGCCGTCTCTCACACTCCCACGGGCCTCCTGGCTTACGTGGAGGACCGTCCGTGACGGTGCCTGCGGAAGTCCACCAGGCCGAGGAGCGCCTCCAGTCCATCCTGAAGGCGGTGGTGGTGGGCGCCCGCGTCGACGAGCCCGCCAGCCGCCCCGGAGGCGAGGACACCTTGGCCTTCAGCGAGGCCGGTGCGCTCACGCCTCCCTATGAGCCGGAGGCCCTCTGCCTCCTCGTCGAGCACTCCAATTCGCTGCGGCAGAACGTCGACGCGTATGCGACGAACATCGACGGCTTCGGGTACCGCTTCGAGCCCGCAATCGACTTCGACGCCGACGGCGCCCGGGAGAAGGTGGCGGACGCCATGGCCCTGGAGCGCCTGGCTGCGCGTGACGCGGGCACACTGCCCTCGGGGACGCCCCCGCTTCCCACGGACGAGGAAGTCACCGCCCATGCCGAGGCAGTGCGTCAGCAGGCCCGGGTGGAGAAGGCCCGCCTGGAATCCTTCTTCGACTTCTGTTGCTTCGACGGCAGCTTCGTCGAGCTGCGCCGCCGCACCCGCCATGACTTGGAGGTGACGGGCAACGCCTACTGGGAGGTGCTGCGCGACGGGAAGGGCGACATCGCCCGCTTCGTCTACGTGCCCTCGTACACGGTGCGGCTCCTCCCTCTCGACAAGGAGGCCGTCGAGGTGCGCGAGCGCGTCCGCATCTCCGCCGTCAGCTTCGACACGGTGAGCACCCGTCGGCGCCTGCGCCGCTACATCCAGGTGCAGGGCAGCGAGCGGGTGTACTTCAAGTCCTTCGGGGATTCGCGCGTCATCTCCCGACTCACCGGCCGCGCCTTCGCGGATGTCACCGCCCTCAAGGCCGCGGACGCCTCCGACGGTCCCGCCACGGAGCTCATCCACTTCGCGATCCACTCGCCGCGCTCTCCCTACGGCATTCCGCGCTGGGTGGGCACCCTGCTGTCCGTCCTCGGCTCCCGGCAGATGGAGGAGGTCAACTACCTCTACTTCAACAACAAATCCGTCCCGCCCCTGGCCCTCCTCGTCTCCGGCGGAAGGCTTTCCGACGCATCCGTGCCGCGCATCGAGCGCTTCATTGAGGAGAACCTCAAGGGGAAGGCGAACTTCCACAAAATCCTCATCCTCGAGGCGGACGGTGCCGGCACCGGCGACGGAGGCCGCGCGAAAATTGAGCTGCGCCCCCTGACGGACGCCCAGCAGCAGGACGCTCTCTTCCAGCAGTACGACCAGCGAAACATCGACAAGGTGGGCAGCGCCTTCCGCCTGCCGCCACTGCTGCGCGGAGACGGCCGGGACTTCAACCGCTCGGTGGCCGAGGCCCAGTTGCGCTTCGCTGAGGACCAGGTCTTCCAGCCCGAGCGCGACGAGTTCGACTTCCTCCTCAACCGCAAGGTGCTCGCGGACATGGGCGTGCGCTTCTGGCGCTTCCGCAGCCAGACGACAGCCACCCGAGACCCGGAGCGCATGACGGAGATGGTGGAGCGCCTGGTCCGCGTGGGTGTGCTGACTCCCGAGGAGGGCCGCCACCTGGCTGGCGACATCTTCCACCGCGAGTTCCGCAAGATTGCGGACGACTGGGTGAAGCGCCCTATCACCCTCACGCTGGCGGGCATTCAGACGGGCGTCGAAGACTTGAAGCCCCAGAAGGACAAGGGCTCACTGCTGGGCGAGGCGAAACGCCTCTTGGGGCTGAGAGAAGAGCTTCGGGCCGAGGAGGAGCGCCTGGCCCAAGGACGCCTGGTGCTGGCCCGCCGGTACATGGACACCGAGCACGTCCCCGTCCCCCGCGAGGAGTTCGACACCTGGTTCTCGGGGCAACCCACATGACGCCTGAGCAGCTTCAGCGCGCGTGGGTACTCCAGGCCCAGGCCGACGCCGAGCGCGGTGTCATTGAGTGCCGCATGTGCCACAGGCGTGGCCCGCTGGAGGAGACGACGACGCTCTGGCGCAACGGCATCCTCGTCTTCGCCTTGTGTGACAGGTGCGCGGCCAGCCATGACGTCGTCTTCTCCCCCACTCCGGCAGGAGTCGAAGTGCGCGCCAGGCGCCGCAGCTCCGTGGAGCTGGTGACGCAGGAGGCCCCCCATGTGCACGGCCCCCGCTGACGGCCTCCTCCTCCTGCACGAGGCAAGTGAGGTGGCGGACGCCCTGCTGGGGGACGTCCTCCGGCTGCCGGTGGCCAAGGCCCTCGACGTCGGCACCGCCGCCGGTATGGACCGCGCCGTGGCCCTGCTTGCCGCGCGCCTCCGCCGCGCCGTCGGGCGCGCGGACGTGGACGCCATGCGAGAGGCGGTGGCCGTCCTCGACGTGGACTGGCGGACAACGACGGCCGCCCAGCGCAGGCGCCTCGTCGCCCAGTCCCTGGAGGCCGCAGGCCGGCGGACGGCCGTCATCCCCTCCCGCATCCAGGCGCCCCTCGGCGACGCAGCCGACGAGGTGGTGGCGTCCACGCGCAGCTACGCCCGGCGAGAGCAGGGCCTCGCCCTCGCCGCCCGCTTCAACGCCATGGACAGGCGCGTTGCCCAACACATCGTCCGGACCCAGGGCAACTTCGTCCGGGACGAGTACGGGCGCCGGCTGGACGCCTTCGGATCAGAGGCCCGACGCCTCGTGGCCGAGGGACTGGAGGCGGGCCTGGGGCGAAGCGACATCGCCGAGTCGTTGGAGCGGGCCGCGCGCGGCTCGCTCATCGAGCAGGCCCCCTTCTATTGGGAGGTGGTGGCAAGCCACTTCATCGGGCAGGGACGCTCCTTCGCCCAATTGAGCAGCTATGCCGAGGCCGGCATCCGCCGCTACCGCATCGAGGCTGTCCTCGACGAGGCCACCACCCAGGTGTGCCGCTTCCTCCATGGGAGGACATTCTCCGTGGACGAGGCCCTCCAGCGCTTCGAGCGCCTGGAGTCCCTTGAGCGCCCGGAGGATGTGAAGCAGGAGCTGCCCTGGGTGAGGGAGCGCCTCGACGCGGACACGGGGCGCGCGCTCCTCTACGTCAACCGAGGAGGCCAGGAGACGCGCCTAGCCGAAGTGCTCCGCTCCGCGGCTGGCACCCGCGACGACGTCGGCGAGTTCCGCTCGCTCGCTTCGGACAGGCAGTTGGCGGAGGTGGGCGTGGGCTTGCCGCCGTACCACGGCCTTTGCCGCACCACGACACTCGCGGTTGTGTGAGGCGTGTGCGCCTACGTCCGGGTGTTGTCGACTGGGTGCTGGAGCTGACGAAGCTGTGTCAGCAGCTTGCGCTTGATCTTCTCAAGTGCATCGACCACGCGTCGGAGATCCTTCAGGGCTTCAGCCCGTAGCTCCTCCCACTGCTCCTCGGCCACCCGCACTCCTTCTTCATGCCACCACTCCAGATTTTCCTCCTCCGAGCAGTTCTCAACGATGTGTTGATTGATAGCGCCGTCGAAGGAAAATCCGATGCAGGCTTGGATTTTTCCATACGAGTACTCAAGGTTGCCGAGCACGTCACCGATTTCGTCGAGCGAAGTCGCCTCACGGATTACCGCCTGAAGGGGCTCGGCCCAAGCTGGATCGCGCGCGTCATCCAAGACGGCTTCGGCGCGATGCGCGAGATCAAGAAGGCGCTGCACCGCCTTCGTGAACTCGTCCTGAGCATGGGCGGAGTCCGAGTCGTGAACTGCGTCGTAGATGCTCTCGAACTGCAGCTCCTCTACGAGCCAGTCCTCGAGGCTCGCAGCAACTGCTGTCGCAAGGGTAGGGTGAAGGAGCGCGTCCGCTTTCAGGAGGTCCCACGACTTCTCGCGAAGCTCGGCGAGCACGTCTTCGTCCTCCAGGATCACACCCGCTTCGACGTTGGAGGCGCTTTCGTCGCTGAAGTTCGACGAACCGACGTAGCCAATGTCGTCGACGACGTAAATCTTCGCGTGGTTCCTGCGCGTAAAGTAGATCTCGACACCGCGGCGCGTCGCCAGCGTGTTGAGTCTATCGATGGAACTCTTGATGGCTTCACGCGCCTTCAACTTCGGCCCATCCCGCCAATACGACGCCCACCAGTTTGGGATGTTCGTGACCAGCCTGAGGGACTCGAGCTGGGTCGCGCCCTCTAGCGCAGTAAGGAGCGGGCCGCCCGCCTTTGGCAGATTGTAGGTGACGATGAAGGCAGTGCTTGCCGTTGGCAGACGGTCGTAGACCTCCTGAGGACCGTGTTCGTCTTTCGTGATGACGAGCTTAGCTCCTTCAGACAGCTCGATTTCGTTCTTGGGCATCGACTGGTGCACTCCGCGTCAGGCGGACGCTTGGCTCCGCTCTTGTGCATCACGGTACTGGGCCGTTCTCTCCCGTGTCGATCCCAAGTACGTCCCCGCTGCGTGCGGGCGACAGCTTTGCCTCCAACGACAACGACGCATGCATGAGGTTGCAAAGCTGAGCAAGCCCGAGAGAACTGCCCCGACCGGTGGAAGCGTAGGTGGGGGTGGTCTTCCCGCCGTACCACGGCCTCTGCCGTACCACGACGCTCGCCGTCACTTAGTGATGTCCCCGATTTCGCGCCGCGGGCCTTTGTCTCTTTCGGAGACGAACCGCGATGCAGGCCACCTCGACACCTACCCCCACCTCACCTCCGACTCCGGAGGCCAACACGACGACGCCGGAGTCGACGTCCACGGCCAAGGCCGATGGGACGCCCGTCGTCTGGCCCCGCGACCTCAACCTCCCCACCTCGGGAGAGCTGGCATGGGGCTTCGACCCGGAGGGACTCCGCGATGGGTAACGCCCTCACGAAAGCCCTCGCCCGGGCCCGTCACGTCCTGGAGTCCCTCCAGAGCAGTGAGCCGGTGGAGAAGACCATCTGGGGCTCCCCCGCTGGCAAGAAGCGCCTGGCGAAGCGCCTGGTGGCAATGCTGCCCGCGCACAAGACGTACGTGGAGCCCTTCGCCGGCAGCGCCGCCGTCCTCTTCGAGAAGACCCCCTCGGACGTCGAGGCCATCAACGACGCGGACACCGAAATCGCCGACGCCTACCGCCTCCTCCAGAAGCTGACACCCGCGAACCTGGCCAAGCTGAAGAAGCTGCCGTGGGTGGGCGACGAGAAGACGTTCAAGAGCCTCTTCGACGCCAAGCCCAAGGGCGACGTGGAGCGCCTGCACCGCTTCCTCTACCTGACGCACTTCAGTTACGGAAAGCTGCGCGGGCGCAGCTTCAGCCCCAACGGCGCGGGGGTCGAGGCGAAGACGCTCTCCCGCATCGAGCAGTTCGTCCCGCGCCTCAAGCGCGTGAAGGTGTACGGCGGCGACTACGAGAAGGTGGTCCGCAAGTACGACGGGAAGGACACCGTCCTCTTCTTGGACCCGCCCTACCCTGGCTACAACGTCGACGTCGGTGAGGGTGACTTCGACGAGGAGCGCTTCTACGGCGTCCTCAAGTCGCTCAGGGGCCGCTGGCTCCTGACGTATGGCATCCGGGGCAAGCTGCCCGGGCTGCTGAAGGACTCCGGCTTCCTCGTGAAGCGGATCCGCACCCCTCGCACCATTGCCGCCATGCGCGGCGTGGGCGGCTCCTCCGTGCTGACGCAGCTCCTCGTCTCCAACTACCAACCCGCCGCGAAGGCGCTGGAAGGTGACGGCCACTTCGCAGTGGACGACTGGAAGCCGGAGGAGCCGCTCGGCACCGCCCCCTTTGTCACCACGGCGTCCCTCCTCAAGGGCGTCGCGCCCGACGACGAGCGGTATGTCCTGGGTGTCGTCCTGGAGCCGGAGACGGTGGACGCCCAAGGCGACATTTACTCCGCCGCGGAGATTCGCCAGGCGGCGCACCGCTTCATGGAGGAGTTCGGCGGACTCGGCCTCATGCACCAACTGCGCGTCAACGGGCAGGTGAAGGTGCTGGAGAGCTACCTGGCCCCCGTCGACTTCAACCTGGGCGAGGTGCAGGTGCGCAAGGGCACCTGGCTTCTCGCCGTGCGCGTCCTCTCCGACGAGCTCTGGGGCCGCGTGAAGGATGGCCAGCTGACGGGCTTCTCCATTGGCGGCACCGCACGCCGCCTCCCCGAGGCTTCGGCCGCCGAGACGCCTCCTTCCGGTACCCCTTCCGCTGAGTCCCAGCCGGAGGCCGCATGACGAGCACCACCCAAGGCCCCGCGTCCGTCCACCGCCTCGTCGACATGGTGGTGGAGGAGGTGTCCCTCGTGGACAGGGCCGCCAACAAGCACCGCTTCCTCCTCGTGAAGAGAGACGACATGCACGACGCTCCCCAGGACACCGCGCAGGCCGAGGGTGCCACCAGCACCACCTCGGACACCTCCAAGGCCGAGGACGCAGTCCTCGCCTCTGCGCAACAGGCCCTCGAAGCGGTGACAGCCCTCGTCGAGGCGCTGACCTCCACGGACGGCATCGACGGCGTGCGCGTGGTGGAGGTGGCCCAGCACCTGCGCGCGCTGGCCGACGCGCTGGAGGACGAGGACGAGGACGACGTCGAGGCGCGCGCCAAGGCCACCAACCCTGCGCCTCCTCCACAGCCAGCTCCGCCCGCTCCGGGCCCCGCGTCCTCCGGCGTCATGGACGGTCTGACGAAGCTCACCGACGCTGTCCGCGCGCTGGAGGGCTCCGTGAAGGAGCAGCACCAACGCCTGGGCCGCGTGGAGAAGCAGTTCGGCCTGCCCAACAGCAGCGCCCCCGCGGAGCGCCCGCCCAAGCCCTCCGCCGAGGACGTCGGCTGGCCCCTCGACATGAACAAGCCCCTCAACCGGGAGAGCGTCGACAAGGCCCTCTCCTTCCACGACGTCTGACGTCCCCACCCGCCCCAGGAAGCCTCAACGCCCAAGGAATCCCCATGAGTCGTCTCGACAACCGCACCCTCTTGGAGAAGGCCGACCTGGCCCTCGCCGACCTCACTGCGGGCGGCGGCATCCTCCAGCCCGCCCAGGCGCAGAAGTTCATGCGCCTCCTCATCAAGCAGTCGGTGCTCCTGCAGCAATGCACCGTCGTCCCCATGGCGGCCCCCAAGCAGCAGTTCAGCAAGCTGAAGTTCGGCAGCCGCATCCTCCGCCCCGGCCAGGAGGCGACCGCCATCCCCGCGGCCCAGCGCGTGAAGCCCGACCTCTCGCAGGTGGAGCTCGACGCGAAGCTCTTCAAGGGCGAGGTGCGCCTCTCCGATGAAGTGCTGGAGGACTCCATCGAGCGCGGAGAATTGCGCCAAACCCTCATGGAGATGATGGCGGATGCCATCAGCCGCGACATGGAGGAGATCCTCGTCAACGGGGACACGGCCTCGGCGGACCCCTTCCTCGCCACGTTGGACGGCGTGCTGAAGCAGGCCACCAGCAACGTCGTGGACGCGGCCGGCGCCCCCATCTCCAAGGAGGTCCTGGGCGACCTGCTCAAGTCGCTGCCCTCGGAGCACCTGCGCGACAAGAGCAGCATGGGGTTCCTCTTACCAGCGTAGACGCGGACCTGGACTACCGCAGCACGCTGGCGGAGAGGGCCACGGCTGTCGGCGACAAGTTCCTCGAGGGCGACGCGCCGGTCCTCTACTCGGGCGTCCCGGTGCGGCCCATCCCGTTGTGGCCGGAGAACCTCGGCGCGACGAATGACCGCACGGCCATCCTCCTGTGCAACCCGAAGAACATCCACGTCGGCATCTGGCGACAGATTCGTATCGAGTCGGCGCGCGACATCTCCGAGGGGACGCTGAAGGTGGTGGCCACGCTGCGCTTCGACGCGAAGTTCGCGGAAGAAGCGGGCACGGCCAAGGCCATCAACGTGCAGCTGTGAGGCCCACCATGGACAACACCTATCTCGTCCGACTCAAGGCCTACGACGCGCGCCGAGGCCACGTGCTGCGGCGCTACACGTATGCCGGCATCAAGTTCCAGGAGGAGCGCGGCTGGTACCGGGTGGAGAAGCCAGTGGCGGACTACCTGCGCTCCGTGCACCAGTTGCCCGGCGACACCTACTCGCCGCTCGCCTTTGACGTGTGCACGGAGGCCGAGGCGAAGTCCCTCGACGCCACCGAGGCTGACGAAGCCAAGGTGAAGCGCAGCGCCAGCGACGAGCTGAAGCTGAGTCCAGCGCGGCCCGCCGGCACGCTGACGACGGAGGACCTCCCGAAGGCCAGCGAGGAGAAGGACTCACGCCGCGGCAAGCGGGAGAAGGACTGACGTGTACGCCACGGTGGCCGACATGCGCGCCGAGGGCGTCACTGCGGCCATGGCGGGAGACACCCGCCTGGCCGTCCTCCTCGACGAGGCGACGCACACCATCGACAAGGTGACGGGGTGGTACTTCGAGCCGCGCTCGGCGACGTTGCACCTCGACGGGCGTGGCACCCCTTCCCTCTGGCTGCCGGTGCCCTCCATCCGCCTCTACCGCCTGGCCCTCTACGGGGCGGACGTGACCTTCTCGCGGGAGCACCTGGTGGTGGTGGGTGCCCCTGTGGGGCCAGGCTTCGACGGGCCCCGCATCACCTTCCGGCATGGCCGTGTCTTCCCGCGTGGCGAGGGCAACGTCACCGTGGGCGCGCGGTGGGGCTACACCGAAGCGGACGGGACGCCCGAGGGGCGCACGCCGCCCGCCATCCGTCGGGCCTGCATGCTCCTCGTCCTGCGCAGCCTCTCGCCGCTGGCGGACGAGGCTTCCCTGGAGGAGCGCACGCGCTGGCGCGTGGTGGAAGAGAGGACGCGCGAGCAGAGCTACCGCCTCGACAGTGTCCGCCCCGCGGTGCGACCTCTCACCGGAGAGCCGGAGGTGGACACCCTCCTCTCCCCCTACGTGAAGCCCTCCTTGCCCGGGGCGGCCTGATGAGGGGCAGGCTCATCTTCCCCTTCCTGGCCGAGTTGCACCGCTTGGACACCACCGCCATGGAGGGGCCCGGCCCGGGCCTCCATGCCAGCGGGTACGACGCGGACTTCCGCGAGCCGGTACTGGTGGACTCGGACGACGACGGCCTGGCCGAAGCCTTCCGTCGCGAATTCCCGCCCATGCGTGTCCCCTGCCAGGTGGAGCCGGATGCCTTTGAGTCATTGCGCATGACTCCTTCCGGCAACAGCCCCCGGACGAGCTTCGAACTCGTCTTCCACTTCCGCGACTTGGAGCGCCTCGGCCTCGTCGACGCGTCCACGGGCGACGCCCTCATCCGCCCCAGCGACAGGCTGGGCGCCCTCTACGACGTCGCGGGCACCCTCGTGCAGGCCGTGAGGACGCCTCCCGGGCTCTACGTGACGGAGGCGCGCCCCACGGGCTTCGGACTCCACCGCCGGAGGCCTCGCCGCAACCTCCTTCTCGTCACCTTCAACGACAGGCCCCAAGCCCGAGGACTCACGTGAAAGCACTGCTACTCGCCCCACTTCTCGCCACCGCCCTGCTCACCCGCTGCCGCGCGCCGGACGGGTGCGCGCCGGTGTCCACGCGCTGCGCCGGCAACGTCGCCGAAATCTGCAACGGCGACGGCAACTGGCAGGTGCTGGCCGACTGCGACGCCGTCAGCGAGAACAGCAGCGCATCCTTCAGCTGCGCCTACGTCAACGAGGAGGGCATCGCGGGCCACACCTGCCTGCCCACCACCATGGACGCGGGCGCCGCCGACGTCGGCGCCACGGAAGGCGGTGTCCTGTGAAGGGCTACCTCCAGTCCCTGCCTGGCGTGGGCGCTCTCTTCCAGCGCGGCGAGATTCAACCCGCTGAGGTGTGGGCCTTCTACCAGCACATGCAGTCGCGCCTGCGCACCAAGACGGCCAACAAGGCCGACTCCCTTGAAATGCAGCTGGCGGCCGAGGCGCTGCAGCGCATGAGCATCCTCGACAGGCAGCGCTTCCTGGAGAAGTACGCCACCACCGTGGGCCGCACCCTCTACCTGCCCTTCGAGGTGGGCGTGCCGAAGGGGAGCTGGGACTTGTGGGCCCAGGTGGTGGTGTGCGTCCACGAGCACCAGCACGTCGTCCAGCACGACGAGGAGGGCCCCAGCTACGAACTGGCCTACCTCACCAGCACCTCCGCTCGCGCCCGCTACGAGGCAGAGGCATACACCTGCAACCTGGAGCTGCACTACTGGCGCTACGGCACCCTGCCCGCCGTGAGGCCCATCGCCGAGGGCCTCAAGCACTACGGCTGCCGGCCGGAGGACGTGGAGGTCGCCGCCCACACCCTGGCCCTCACCTCGGTGTCCGTCCGCCACGGCGCGGTGGTGAGTGAGGCCACGCACGTGGCCCTCGAGTGGCTCAACTCGCACGTCCCCCACCTACGGGCCAAGCAGGGCTGAGGTGTCTATGGCGGTCTCTCGCACCGGAGACTGGGCACGGGCCCGCCAACTGCTGGCGGCGGGCTCGTCGCGCCTTGAGGGGGCGATGCAGGCGGCCCTGCGTCAGGAGGCACACGCCCTGCGCAAGGAGGTGGTGCAGGGCCTCACCCAGCAGGCGCCGGGTGGAGAGTCGCTCCGCCCCCCCTCGCCCCTCACGCTGGCGGCGCGCCAGCTCGCGGGCTTCAGCGGGACGAAGGCCCTCCTCGTCTCTGGTGTGCTGCGCAATTCCATCTCCGTCGTCGTGGAGGGCGACGAGGCCTTCATTGGAGTGCCCCGCTTGGCGAAGAGTCCCGACGGAGAGTCCCTCGTCGACGTGGCGCAGCTGCAGGAGTACGGAGGTCCGCCCGTCGTCATCCCCATGACGCCGAAGATGCGGCGCTTCCTCTTCGCGCTACTGCGCCAGGCCGGCCAGGCGCGCACTGGCGGCAGTGGGCGCGGCGTCATTGTGACTCAGACGCCCGCGCGCCCCTTCCTCCGGCCGGCCTTCGCACGGTTTCGCCAGGGCGCCAGCCGCCGCTTTCTTGCGCGCGTGGCGAAGGAGCTGGGCCTCGGAGGGCCCGGGTAATGGCCATCCCCGCCCTCACCTCCGTGACGCCCTCTTCGGGGCCCACCAGCGGCGGAGACATTCTCCGCCTCGCTGGTACTGGCTTCGCCGCGCGGGTGGCCGTGCGCCTGGGCGGGCTGCGCGCGGAGGTGCTCTCTGTCCGTGAAGAGGCAGGCACCCACTTCGCGGACGTGCGGACGCCGGCCCATGAGGTGGGCACCGTCGACGCGGAGCTGCACAACCTCTCCGCGGACGGACGCCCCATTCCAGGAGAGGCCGCTGTCCTTCCGGGGGCGTACCGCTACCTGCGCCCGCGCGTCGCGAAGGAAGCGGACCTCACCCGCCTCGTGCGCACCCTGCTGCGTGAGTTGAAGCGGCAGGTGGTGGCCAACGTCAGCGCCAGCGTCTCCGTCGACTACGACGACACGGTGGCCGACGGCCTCAACGTCATCGCCATGGCCGCGTTGCCCTCCGTGGTGCTGTCAGGCCCCACGCTGCGCGAGAGTCGTCGCTATTCCGCCAACGTCTTGCACGAGGACGTCGTGCAGGGCCCCTCCGGCGCGGAGCTGGTGCGCAGGCACCCCGCGTACACGGTGGACCTGGCCTTCACCCTTACGGTGGCCTCCGAGCGCACCGCCGAGCTCTTCAATCTCATGGCCGCCGTGGCCACCTTCCTCAACCGCAACCGCTGGCTGGCCATGCCGAGGGACGCAGAGGACGCCTCGCGCGGCACCGTGCGCTGGGAGATGGACGCGGACGGCGAGGTGCGCACGCAGCTCGGCAGCCGCGACGACGTGCGTGCCTTCACGTGGGGCCTGGTGGTGCGCGGCTTCGACGTGGACGAGGGACTGCCCCTCGACATCGGCAAGGCCGTCGCCAGCACTCACCTCGAAACAGACTCCCTCTCCGGAGGCACCTCATGAGCGTCACCCTCACCAATGCCCTGGGCAGGCTCGTCACATTCCTGCTGCCCCACGAGTCGTACTGCGCGGCGCGCGGCGCGTGCGCCTGCGGCGTGCAGCCTGGCCGTGGTGGCCGGCGCCTGCCCTCGTCGCTCACCCTGGCCACGGGCGTGACTCTGGAGGACGTGCCCGAGGCGGCCCTCTCCGTGCCCGCTGTGGCCGCTGCCATCCGCCAGGGCGAAGTCACCCTGAAGCGGCAGGCCCCCACAGCCCCGCTGTCGTCGCTCCCCTCTACCGCGCCGGAAGCGTCGCCGCGCGCGTCCCGGAAGAAGCGAGGTGCCTCGTGAGTCGTGAGCTGCTGTCGTCGAAAGTCGTGTTTGAGGAGGAGGAGCCGCGCGTCCGCGGCATTCCTTCCGCGCCCACCTCCGTGGCCGGCGCTGTCGGCCTAGCGGAGCGCGGCCCCATCGGCCAGGCGGTGCTGTGCACCTCCATGGAGGACTACCAGGCCACCTTCGGCGGCTTCACACCAGACTCCGACCTGGCCCTCGCCGCCATGGGCTTCTTCGAGAATGGCGGCAGTCACCTCTGGGTGGTGCGCACCGTCCACTACGAGGACGCCTCCAACCCCGAGTCGCACACGGCCACGCGCGCGGCGGCGGCCCTCACCACGGGCGGAGGGCCCACGCCCGCTGTCGTGCGCGGCACGCTGCGACCGCCCTTCACGCTGGCCGACGGGCAACGTCTGGAGGTGTCCGCCAACGGCGCCGCGGCGGTAGACGTCGTCTTCTCCGGTGCCGCGGCTTCCGTCGTCGCTGGCCGACCTGGGCCCTACTCCCTCACCACCGGGCAGTCGCTCCGCGTGCGCGTCGACGACGGCCGGGACGTCTTCATCGCCTTCAACGAGGGGGACTTCGAAGACATCACCCAGGCCACCGCTCAGGAGGTGGCCGCCGTCCTCAACGCGAACATCGTCGGCGGGCAAGCCACCGTGGCGGATGGTGTGCTGAGGATTGCCAGTGACACCCAGGGCGCCTCCAGCCGTCTGGAGGTGGGCGACGAAATCGCAGGCACCGTCTTCGGCTTCCCCGGCGGCCCGCAGGTGGGCAGTGGCAACGTCCAGAGTCTGCGCGCCGTCGAGCTGGCCGAGGTGCGCGCCCTCGTGGAGGCGGCGGTGGCGGGTGTCCGCGTGGCGCCGTCCTCCCTGGGGACGCTGCAGCTGCGCACCCAGTCCACGGGGTCTGGCGCCTCCTTGCGTGTGCAGGGCGACGCGGGCTCCGGCCTCGGCATGGACGCGCTGCCGCACACGGGCGACGCCTCCGGCGCCACCGACGTCATCCACCTGGAGGCCAAGGACGCGGGCGCATATGCCAACCGCATCGAGGTGGAGGTGCGTCCCTCCACCAACGGTGCCCCCAACACCTTCGACGTCCTCGTCCTCGAGGACGGAGCCTACCGCGAGTCCTTCCCCAACCTCTCCTCGTCCAAGGACGACGCACGCTACATCGAGCGCATCGTCAATGACGAGCGCACAGGCTCCACCTACGTCCAGGCCTTCATGGTGCAACCGGACGCGATTCCGGACGTGCAGACGGTGGCCCTCT
This sequence comes from Corallococcus sp. AB030, assembly GCF_003668965.1. Lineage (NCBI taxonomy): Bacteria > Pseudomonadati > Myxococcota > Myxococcia > Myxococcales > Myxococcaceae > Corallococcus > Corallococcus sp. AB030. Next base: position 4,996 of record NZ_RAWQ01000184.1, on the reverse strand, counting down.
CGGCCGGCGCGGACGGCCTCGTCGGCCTGGACGACACCGACTTCATCGGCTCCGAGGCCGGCCGGAGCGGCCTTTTACGCGCTCGACGAAGTGCAGGACCTCTCCCTCCTCCTGGTGCCCGGGCGCGCCACGCCCGCCGTCCACAACGCCATGGTGCGCTACTGCGAGGTGGCGCGCGATGGCCTCGTCTTCGCCGTCCTCGACTCTCCCGCGGGATACAGCGCGACGGCCATCGTCTCCTACGTTTCGCAGGAGGCCGCCCTCGAAGGGCTCTCTGAGCACGCGGCCCTCTACTGGCCCTGCGTCAAGGTGCTCAACCCCGCCCGCGGCGTCTACGGCAACGTAGAGCAGCTCGTCGTCCCGCCCTCCGGCATCATCGCCGGCGTCTTCGCGCGCAACGACGGCGCGCGCCCCGGCGGCGTGTACGACGCGCCCGCGGGCATCGAGGCCGGGCGCATGTTCGGCGTCCTCGGTTTCGAGACCAAGGAGGTCCTCGAAGAGAAGAAGCGGGACATCGTCTACCCTCGCCGCATCAATCCCCTCACCACGGGGCCCGGCCTGCCGCGCTTCATTGACGGCTCGCGCACGCTGAAGGCCAGCGGCAACTTCCCCTACGTCGCCGAGCGCAGGGGCGTGTCCTTCATTGAGCGCAGTCTCAAGACGGGGCTGCAGTTTGCGCGGCACCGCAACAACACGGAGGGACTGCGCGCCCAGGTGCGACGCTCCATTGCGGCCTTCCTCCTCGCCCAGATGAAGAATGGCGCATTCCGCAGCCAGGAGCCCGCCAAGGCCTTCTTCGTCGACGTCTCTGACGCCCTCAACCCACCGTCCGTCGTCTTCGCCGGCAAGCTGGTGGCCCGCATTGGGCTCGCCACCAACAAGCCCGCCGAGTTCATCGTCCTGCGCATCGCCCAAGACACCCGCGCCCTCGAAGCCGAGTTGGCTTCGGCGGGCCTGTAAGGAGACTGGCCATGGCCATCATCGGACAGCCGCGCAGCTTCCATAAGCGCTTCAAGTTCCTCGTCGAAATCGACGACATCGGCCACGCGGGCTTCCAGAAATGCTCTGAACTGTCCGTCGAGGTCGCCAACATCCAGTACTTCGAGGGCGGCAGCCTCATCCCCAACAAGTCCCCCGGGCGCCTCACGTTCTCCGACGTCACCTTGGAGAGAGGCGCCACGCAGGACCACCAGCTCTTCGACTGGTTCCAGGACGTCGTCCACATGTCCAGCGGACTGGGCCTGCCGGACGGCCTCTACAAGCGCAACTCAGACATCGTCCAGCAGGATCGGGACGGCACCACGCTGCGCCGGTGGAGCCTCTCCCGTGCATGGCCGGTGAAGTTCGTCGCGGGCGAGTGGGACAACGAGAGTGACGAGAACGTCATCGAGTCCGTCACCCTAACCTACGACTTCTTCGGACTCACCTAACTATCATTTCGGACGCGCAAGACGTCCCTTACGCGTCGCCCGCTTGGCCTTGTCTGCAACGACGGACAGAAGGTCCCGTCCATCAGAGAGAATCACATATCGAGTCTCAACAAACGAAGCGTGATTAAAAACGGACGGCACCAGGCGTCCGACCAACAAGCGAAAGCGCATCCCGAAGATGCAGAATTGATAGAGGTGCGACGTATCTTCGCGCTGAACTTCAGGCATGACAACAACGCGATCTATACGAGGCAGATTGGCGGGCCGAATGAACTCAACCAGCAGTCTGGCCTCTTTGGGAAACGGCGCCTTGCCAAGCAGATAATCACGGAATTTAGATTCATACTTCGAGCCAAGCGAGATTTTCGAATAGAGCGTGCTGACACTGGCCCGCCACACAATACTTGCGGCAAAGTAGGCGATGGCTTCGCAATCTAGCGCACTCGCGTTTCCAAGCTCCCAGTCCGGATCAAGCCCCATGGGGATCAAGACCGTATCCCCATATGCGGGAAACGAACCGTCAGACTGAAGACTCACAGAGCTGACATAGTCCTCAGCCTTCCCGATGCGTTCTTCGCACTCACGACACAGCATGTACTCCGCGTCTTGCTGAGGTGTCGCGATTGCAACCTGGTTCTCCACACGAACTGGGCTTGCAGGGGCACCAGGCAAGCCAGCATCGATCAGGCGCCTGTAGACCCACCTTGGGATTATGTGGCTCCACTGCAGAACAGATGGTGTACCACAGAGTTTACAGGGCGCCGTCGGAGGCGGATTTCGAGAAGCCATAATTGCCATCCTCGCACGGCCCCCATGCACCGTGCGCGCCTTCCGATGTCCCCGATTTGGCGCCCGAAGCCTTTGTCCTTCCCGGAGGAAGAACATGGCGGACATCATCTCATGCCCCAGTGGGCTGACAGGCCGGATTCGCGGCATGCGAGTGCGAGAGGAGCGCGTCCTCGCGGACAGGAAGCTGGCGAAGAGCGGCGGCCAGGTGGATGAGCTGCTCTCCGCGTGTTGGGAAGAGCTGCTGGAGGCGGGCCCCTACGCCTTCGCCGATGGGCAGGTGGACTGGGGCCGGGTGCTGCAGGGGGACCGCTTCTACGCGCTCCTCCAGGTGCGTGTCGTCACCTACGGCCCCGAGTACGTCTTCGCCGTCCCCTGTCAGAATGCAGCCTGTAGGGCACGCATCGACTGGGAGCTGGACTTGACGCAGCTGCCGGTGCGCGCCCTCTCGGACACGAGCCGCGCGGCCTTCATGGCTGGCAACCGCTTCGAGACGACGCTGCCGGACGCCGGCACGCGCGTGCGCTTCAAGCTGCTGACGGGGGAGGACGAGCGACGGCTGCCGCAGTTGCAGCGCGCCGCGCCGGAGAAGCTGCTGTCCTCCGTCCTCGCCTACCGGGTGCTGGACGTCGACGGCGTGGACGCGCGCGACAAGCGCCGCTTCCTTGAGGACCTCACGCTGCGCGATGCCGACTTCCTCGTCGACGAGTTTGACGCCGTCGACTGCGGCGTGGACACGACGCTCGAAGTTGAGTGCCCAGAGTGCTTCCTGCGGCAGGAGGTGGAGCTCCCTTTCGACCGGGGCTTCTTCCTTCCGGGGCAAGCCCGGACAGCGAGGCGCCGGGAGCGCTCCACCTCTTTCCCGACGTAACGCTGGAGAAGTGGCGCGAGGGCCTCTTCCAACTGTGCTGGCACCAGCACGGCGGCAGCGGCCTCGCAGCTCCCCTCGGTGATGCGCTGGAGCTGCCCACCTCGGACAGGGATTGGCTGCTCGATCGCATGGGCCAGCAGCGCGCCCAGGAGGCCAAGGCGCTGGAGAAGGCCGCGAAGCGGAGGTAGCGCATGCTCAACAACCTCGGCTTGGGCTTCGTCTTCACGGCACGGGACTTGGCCTCCGCCACCTTTCAGGGGGTGGAGCGCAACTTCATGTCCCTCGACAGGCGCGTGGGGTTGGGCACCGCGCGCATCGAAGGGGCCTTCCAGCGCCTCGGCGTCGCCATGGCCCTCTTCACGGCGGGCGCCGTCACCATCGGCGCGGCGCTGTCCCTGGCTAACACCGCCGGCCAATTCGAACAGGCCGTGGCGGGCGTGGCTGCCGTCTCCGGCGCCTCGGCCGAGGTGCTTGGACAGCTACGCGACGCTGCAATCCAGGCAAGTCTCGCTACGCAGTTCACCCCCACCGAGTCCGTGCTGGGCCTGCGCGAGCTCACCCAGGCCGGCTTTAGCGCCGCTGAGTCCATGGAGCTACTGCTGCCGGTGTTGGACCTGGCGGGCGGCTCGTTGGGAGAGCTGACGCCCCAGGGCGCAGCGGGCCTCGCGTCGCAGGCGATGAAGGCCTTCGGCATCTCCACCGACAAGGCCGCCATCTCCGTCGACCAGATGCTCCAGGCCGTCAACGTCTTCGCGCTCAGCGCGAATGAGTTGCCCCTGGCCCTCGGCACCGCCGCGCGTGGTGCGCAAGCCCTCAACCAGTCCCTGCCCGAGACACTCATCGCCCTCGGCCTCGTGAAGAACGTCGTCCCCGGCGTGGAGCGCGCCTCCACCGCCGTGGCCGTGGCCATGGAGCGCATGGCGGATCCACAGGTGCAGAAGCACCTGCGCGGGCTGGGCGTCGCCGTCACCGACTCCGAAGGCAACTTCCTCAGTTTCCTAGACATTCTCGACAAGCTGTCGCCCGCCCTTGAGCGCATGACGACAGCGCAGCGCTCCGCCTTCCTGCTGAAGGCCTTCGGCCGCGAGGCGCTCGGTGGTGTGAATGCCATCCTCACGCAGTTCTCCAACGGCATCCGCAAGGACACCGGCGAAGTCGTCCGCGGCGCAGCGGCCCTCAAGCACCTGCGCGATGAGTTTGAGAATGCGGGCGGCACGGCCAAGGCGTTCCGCGAGCAGATGCTGGACACCTTCGAGGGCCAGAAGACGTTGCTGGCCGGCAACCTGGAGACGCTGGCCATCGTCCTCGGGGAACCCTTCTCCCAAGTCTTGAAGCCCCTCGTCACCCTCGTCGCCAGCGCGGTGCAGCAGGTGCTGGGTGTCTTCCAGGCGTTGCCCGGCCCGGTGAAGCGCGCCTTCGCAGCCTTCACGCTCGGAGCTGGTGGCCTGATTACCCTCGTCGGCGCCGTCATCGCCGCGAAGGTGGGCCTGGCGCTGATGGTGGTGGGCCTCAAGGTGCTGGGCCTCACACTGGGCGGGCTCCTGGCCACGGTGCTTCCGGCCGTGGGCGCTGTCGTCCTCCTGGGTGTAGCCGTGGCCGGCCTCGCCTATGCCTTCCGTCACAACCTCGGAGGCCTGGGCGATTTCGCGCGGCGTGTGCAGGAGCAGGTGACGCTCGCCTTCCGCGGCCTCGTCCAGCTCTTCGAGGACGGTGGCTTTTCCGGCGCGGTGCGGGAGGAGCTGGGCCGAGCCGAGAACGCCGGCCTGAAGGACTTCCTCATCAACCTCTACCTGTGGGGACATCGCCTCCACAGCTTCTTCTCCGGCATCGCCGACGGCTTCTCCGCTGGTCTGGAGGCCGCGCGCCCCACCATCGACGCCTTCCAGGCGACCCTGGGGCGGGTGGGCGA
>NZ_RAWQ01000183.1:0-22695 GCF_003668965.1 Corallococcus sp. AB030 | reverse complement strand
AGCGGGCCCCGTCATCCTCCACGCGCCCACCGACCCGGGCTGGCTGCCGCTGGCGCTCGCCCACTTCGACGCGGTGCTGGTGGACCACGCCCACTGCGAGAAGAAGGCCGCCGCCAACGCGCTGTCCATGCTCCAGGCCTACCCGGACCTGCCGGGCCTGCCGTCGCAGATGGCGCGCCTGGCCCGTGAAGAAAGCGCCCACCTGGCGCGAGTGCTGGACCTGATGGCCGCGCGCGGCCTCACGCTCACCAAGGACGCCGGGGACCCGTACGCGCAGGGCCTCCAGAAGCACGTGCGCACGCCCGCCCTGGAGCGGCGCGTGGACCGCCTGCTCGTCGCCGCCATCATCGAAGCGCGCTCGTGTGAGCGGCTGTCCCTGCTCGCGGAGGGGCTCACCGACCCGGCGCTCGCCCGCTTCTACGGAGAGCTGGCCCAGTCCGAGGACGGGCACCAGTCCCTCTTCCACCGCCTGGCCGTCACCGCGTCCAACGGGGACGAAGCCGCCGTGGACGCACGCCTGCAGCACCTGCTCGCGCAGGAGTCACAAGTTCTCGCGAGCGTGGGACTGCGCGCCGCCATCCACTGAAAAGGCGCTTCACTCGCCTACGCGTGGAAGGGCCACACCACGGGCACGGCGAAGACGAGGAACACCACCAGCACCGCGGTCAGCGGCGTGCCCAGCCGGAAGAAGTCGGTGAACCGGTAGTGCCCGGGCCCGTAGACGAGCACGCAGCTGGGCTCCAGCGGGGTGATGAAGGAACAGCTGGCCGCCAGCGTGACGCCCATGGCGAAGGGGCGCACGTCCACGCCCAGCTGCGTCGCCGCGTTGAGCGCCACCGGCAGCACCACCAGCGCCGCGGCCTGGTTGCTCATGGGCGCCGACAGCACGATGGTCAGCACCATCAACAGCGCCAGCACCCCGCGGGGCCCGCCGTACGCGCCCAGCCGGGCCACGTGGTCGCCGACGAACTTCCCCGCGCCGCTCACCTCCATGGCCAGCCCCAGCGCCATCATCGCGCCGATGAGCAGCACCACCCGCCAGTCCACGCGGAACGCGGTGCGCGCGTCCACGCACCCGGTGGCGATCATCAGCAGCATGCCGGTGAGCCCCGCCAGCGACAGCGGCACCTGGCCCAGGGAGCCCGCCGCCAACGAGCCCAGGAAGATGACCACCGCGAGCAGCGCCTTTGCGTAGCGCGGCGGCTCGTACTCGTGCCCCTCCAGCACCATCAGCGTATGGCCCGGCTCCAGCTCCGCCATCTTCTGACGCGGACCGCGCAAGAGCAGCACGTCCCCCACGGACAGGGGCAGCGTGGACAGCGAGTGCTCATCCCACGCGCGCCCCAGGAGCTGCAGCTTGGTGAGCCGCTGGATGGCGGGCCGGCGGTGCAGCCCCAGCGCCAGGAGCCCGAAGCGCTCCACGAACAGCGTCTCCCGCAGGCTGCGCCCCACCAGAGGACTGTCGGGCGGCACGCTCGCCTCCACGAGCATCGACTCCGGCCCCTCCAGCTCCGCGTCCGACAGCCGCACGTCCGGCCGCAGCGCGAGGCCCCGGAGGTCCTTCACCCGCAGGATGTCCTCGCGCTTGCCCTCCACCAGCAGCCGCTCCTGGCCCGTCAGCACGTAGGATGGCTTCGCGTTGAGCGTCTCGCCATCGAGCACCACGCCAATCACGCGCAGTCCCAGCCCTTTCGTGAGCTCCGCCAGGGGCTGGCCCACGTAGCGCGAGTCTCCGGGCACCACCGCCTCCGTGAGGTAGTCGCGCAGCGCGAAGCCCTCCGTGCCCGGCTTGCCCTCGCGCGCGGGCAGCAGCCACCGCCCCAGCAGCACCACCACGGCGATGCCTATCAGCACCACCGGCAGCCCCACCGGCGCCAGCTCCGTCACGCCAATGGGCGCCATCCCCTGCCGCTTCAGCGCCGCGGACACCACCAGGTTCGTGGACGTGCCGAAGAGCAGCACCGTACCGCCCAGCATGGACGCGTACGCCAGCGGCAGCAGCACCTTGCTGCGCGGCACCTTCGCCCGCTGCGCGGCGCCAATGGCCACCGGCAGGAAGGCCGCCGTCGTCACCGTGTTGGAGATGAACGAGGAGAACACCGCCACCACGCCCATCATCGCCAGCACGAACACCTGGTGGCCGAAGCGCGCGAAGAACGCCATCCGCTGCCCCACCATCTGCACCACGCCCGTGGCGGCGAGCCCCTGCGTCATCGCCAGCAGGGTGAAGATGAAGATGACGGTGTCGTTGCTGAAGCCCTCGAACGCCTGCGCCGGCGTCAGCACGCCGGAGAGCGCCAGGAGGCAGACCACCACCAGCGAGGTGAACTCGATGGGGATGGAGTCAATGGAAAACAGGACCAACGCGACAACAATGACGGCCAGGACGAGAGCGATGGACATGGAGGAGGCGTGCGCACCCTCAACCTGGGCACGGCGCGCTGCGCTGCCAGCGTGTGCCGCACCGCGCCGTTTACTGATGAGCGACCGGACGCTGATAAGTGGAATTAGGCCAGAGCGGTCGAAAGTCCGGTTGACTGCCGGACGTCAGTTGCTTTTGGGGCCTGGGTCCAGAAGGTTTGGTGTTCCTTCCGCTGTAGGGTTTCGCCCCCTCGCGAAGTCGCGAAACGCGGGAGACCCGACCCATGAAACACCCCGAGGAAACCTCCATGGCTTCGACGCAAGCGGCCGCCGCCACCGAGCAGGCGCCCACGAAGAACCCCACGCTGTTGGCCTGGGTGGCCAAGATGGCCGCGATGACCCAGCCGGACCGCATCGTCTGGTGCGACGGCTCCGAGGCTGAGAAGCAGCGCCTCACCGAGCAGGCGGTGAAGGACGGCACGCTCATCCCGCTCAACCCGCAGAAGCGCCCCGGCTGCTACCTGCACCGCTCCAACCCCAACGACGTGGCGCGCGTCGAGCACCTCACGTTCATCTGCACGCCCAACAAGACGGACGCGGGCCCCACCAACAACTGGATGGAGCCGGACGAGGCCTACACGAAGCTGGGCCTCCTGTTCGAAGGCTGCATGAAGGGCCGCACCATGTACGTGGTGCCCTACGCCATGGGCCCGCTGGGCAGCCCCTCCACGAAGATTGGCGTGGAGCTGACGGACAGCGACTACGTGGTCCTCAACATGCGGATCATGACCCGCATGGGGAAGGCCGCGCTGGACATGCTGGGCGACAGCGACGACTTCAACCGCGGCCTGCACTCCACGGGTGACGTGAACCCGGACCGCCGCTACATCTGCCACTTCCCCCAGGACAACACCATCTGGAGCTTCGGCTCTGGATATGGCGGCAACGTGCTGCTCGGGAAGAAGTGTCTCGCGCTGCGCATCGGCAGCTACCTGGGCCGCGAAGAGGGCTGGCTGGCCGAGCACATGCTCATCCTGGGCGTCACCAGCCCCAAGGGTGAGACGACCTACGTCGCCGCCGCCTTCCCGTCCGCGTGCGGCAAGACGAACTTCGCCATGATGATCCCGCCCAAGGAGTACGCGGGCTGGAAGATTGAAACCGTCGGCGACGACATCGCGTGGATGCGCCCCGGTCCGGATGGCCGCCTGTACGCCATCAACCCGGAGGCCGGCTACTTCGGCGTGGTGCCCGGCACCAACAACAAGACCAACCCCAACGCCATGGAGACCATCTCCAAGGACACGCTCTTCACCAACGTGGCGCTCACGCCGGATGGTGACGTGTGGTGGGAGGGCAAGGACGGCGAGGTCCCCGAGGAGCTCATCGACTGGCAGGGCCGCCCCTGGAAGAAGGGCAGCGCGGAGAAGGCGGCGCACCCGAACAGCCGCTTCACCGCGCCCATGAGCAACAACCCGGTGCTGAGCGCCAAGGCGAACGACCCCATGGGCGTTCCCATCAGCGCCATCATCTTCGGCGGCCGCCGCTCCAACACCATCCCGCTGGTCATCCAGGCCTTCAACTGGACCCACGGCGTGTTCCTGGGCGCCACCATGGGCTCGGAGACGACGGCGGCGGCCACCGGCAAGGTGGGCGTCGTGCGCCGCGACCCCATGGCCATGCTGCCCTTCTGCGGCTACCACATGGGCGACTACCTCCAGCACTGGCTGGACATGCAGAAGTCCATCCCGCAGCTGCCGAAGATCTTCCAGGTGAACTGGTTCCGCCAGGACAAGAACGGCAAGTTCATCTGGCCGGGCTTCGGGGACAACATGCGCGTCCTCGAGTGGATCGTGAACCGCGTCCAGGGCCGCGTCCCCACGCAGGAGACGCTGCTGGGCTGGGTGCCGCGCCAGGACCAGGGCCTGAACCTGAACGGCCTGGACCTGTCCGCGGAGGCCGTCCAGGAGGCCACCTCCATCAAGGAGGACGAGTGGAAGTCCGAGCTCAAGAGCCAGGAGGTCTTCTTCGAGCAGCTGGGCACCAAGGCCCCCGAGGCCCTGATGCTCCAGCGCAAGCTGCTCATCGCGCGCCTGGACGGCTGATCGCCGCCTGACGCCTGAGAAGGCCCGTCCGGGGCTGCTTCCTCTCCTGGTGCTACAGGGGTGGGGGTGGCCCCGGCGCTTTTTCAAGGGGCCAGTGCTTCGACGGCCGGATTGTTCGGCGCTAGGCTCACCGCCCCATGAGACTGGTTTTCGTGTTGTCGCTGGCGCTGGCGCTGGCACCGGGGTCCGCCCTGGCGCAGCGGGGTGGCTCCAAGGTCAACGTGCAGGCGCTGTTGAAGGAGGGCAAACGCCTCTACGACGCGGGCAAGTACCGCGAGGCGGCGGAGGCGCTGAAGCAGGCCAACGAGGCGCAGCCGCACCCGCGGCTCGTCTACAACATCGCCGTGGCGCTGGAGTACGCGGGCGAGCCTCGCGAGGCGATGACCTTCTACCGGCAGTACGTCACGTCCTCCAGCGAGGACACCGACCCGGCCCTGCTGAAGAACAGCAACCGCGCCATCGACCGGCTGCGCGTGCAGCTGGACCGCGAGGACCAGGCGCAGGCGACGGCGGACGCGGACCGCAAGCGCCTGGAGGCGGAGGCCGATGCCGCGCGGCAACAGGCGGAAGCCGAGCAGGCCGCGGCCCGGCGCGCGGAGGACGAGAGCGAGCGCCAGAAGCAGGCGGAGCTGAACCGGGCCATCAAGTCCTACCGCAACCAGCGCATCGCGGCGTTCGCCACGGGCGGCGTGGCGGTGCTGGGCGTGGGCGCGGGCGTGCTCTTCGGACTGCAGGCGCGCGACCAGCGCGAGCAGTTCGACAGCGCCAAGACGCTCGATGAGAAGGAGCGTCTGTCGGACAGCACCAAGAGCAAGGCGCTGCTGGCGGACATCGGCTTCGGCGTGGGGCTCGCGGGAGCCATCACCGCCATCATCCTGTATCCCAAAGAAGGCCCTCCCGCGCAGGGCGAGGTCCGCGTGACGTTCGCGCCGCGCGGTGCTGGCATTGGCATGGAGGGGCGTTTCTGATGCGCGCGCTGGGAATGATGACGTTGGGCATGGCGCTGCTGTCGTCCGGGTGCAGCTTCACCACGGCGGGCGGCCTGTCCGAATGCACGACGAGCAGCGACTGCGGCAGCAACAGCGTCTGCACGTCCGGGTTCTGTCTGCCGCAGCCCGCGGGATGCGACCAGGTGGTGGGCGCCACGTCCGCGGCGAACCCCATCGTGCTGGGCGCGCTCCTGCCGCTCACCAACGCGAGCGGCAACGCGGAGATTGAGCAGCAGCGCTTCAACGGGCTGAAGCTGGCGCTCAACGAGGTGAACTCGCTGGAGGGCGTGGGCGGCCGGCAGTTCGTCATGTACGTCTGCGACACGAAGGCGGACGTGGAGAACGCGAAGACGCAGGCCACCTGGCTGGTGAACGACAAGCAGGTGGTGGCGGTGTTCAGCGCGGGCAGCGCGCAGACCACCGGCGTCAGCACCATCACCATCAAGAAGAACGTGCTGCTGATGAGCCACACCGCCACCAGCGCGACCTTCACCGAGCTGGACGACAAGAACGGCGGTCCGGTGGGCCTGGTGTGGCGCACCACCCCGTCGGACGCGCTCCAGGGCCGCGTCATCGCGGAGGTACTGAGCGGCAAGACGACCATCAACGACCCGGGCTCCACGTTCACGGTCCCCACCAAGATTGGCGTGGCGTACGTGAACGACAACTACGGCCAGGGGCTGTTCTCCCAGCTGCTGGACCGGTTGCCCTCGAAGGTGGGTGGCGCGCAGTACGAGCGCAACGGGGACGTAGGCACCGCCGTGACCTGGCTGAAGAACAACAAGCCGGATCTGACGGTGCTCGCCGGCTTCACCGAGGACAACGCGCGCCTGGTGCCCGCGGCGGTGGCGGAGCAGGTGAAGGTCGCCAACGGCAACCGGTGGTTCCTCACCGACGCCAGCAAGGACCCCACCCTGCTGTCCAACGACGCGACCGCCGCCGAGCTCGCGGGCACATACGGCACCGCCCCCGCGTCCGCGCGGCCCGACGACTCCGTCTACCAGCTCTTCAACAGCCGCTTCCGGACCGCCTACAACAACACGGACCCGGCGCAGTTCTCGTTCACCGCGCACGCCTACGACGCCATGTACCTGGTGACGCTCGGCGCGGCGTACGCGATTGGCAACGACCTCAACAACCCCGGCGCTGTCACTGGTGACCGCATCGCCATGGGGCTCACGAAGCTGACGCCCCCCTCGGGGCAGACGGCGAAGACCTACGCGCTGGGGCCGGTGCAGTTCAGCGGGGCGCGCGATGAACTGCGCGCGGGCAACATCGTCAACGTGCGTGGCGCCAGCGGTGAGCTGGACTTCAACAACGACACCGGCGAGGCCATCTCGCCCTACGAGCTGTTCAAGGTGTCGGGCAAGAACTTCACCCAGCTCCAGGTCATCACCCCGGCGGCGGACTGAGCACGCGAACCAGCGGCACCAGGGCGGCGGTGAACACCTCGGGCGTCGGAAGCAACGACAGCACGAGGTACGCACCGCCGCCGAAGTCGTAGAAGTAACCCGGTTGCACGCGCACCCCCTCCTCCAGGAGCCGCAGGCAGGTGGCTTCTTCTCCGGGGTGATGGGGGATGCGCAGCACCGCGCTCCAGCCGCCGTGCGAGGGCACCACGTCCCACGCGGCGTCCGCCGGGCGCGCTTGAATCAACCGCTCCCGGTTGTGCCGCACCCGCTCCAGCAGTGCCTGTTGGAAGCGCGGCGCGTGCGCGAGGAGCGCCGGCAGCGCGAGCTGCACGGGCGTGGCCACCGACAACGCCGCGTCCGCCACGTCCTCCAGCCGGGCCAGGGCCTCGTCGCGCGCATGCGCGGGGCCGCCCACGTGCAACCACGCCAGCTTGAGGCCGGGCAGGCCCGCCACCTTGGACAGGCCGGAGAGCGAGAACGTCACGCACGGCAGCGACCGGCCTGCCACGGACGTCACCCGGCCCTCTTCTTCATCCCACGCGAAGTCGGAGAACACCTCGTCGCAGACGAGCGCCAGGCCATGGCGTGCGCACACGTCCGCGAGCGCGTGGAGCTCGCCCTCGTGCAGGAAGTGGCCGGTGGGGTTGCCGGGGTTCACCACGACGACCGCGCGCGTACGGGCGTCCACGGCGGCTTCCACCCGGGCCGCGTCCAGGCCGAAGCCGTGCACGGCGGGCAGGCGGTAGGAGCGCGTGTGCACGCCCTCCAGGCGCGCCAGGACGTCCACCAGCGGGTAGCCGGGCGCGGGGAGAAGAACGGTGTCCCCCGAGTCGCACAGGAGCTTGAGGAGCCAGCCGTAGGCCTCGCTGGTGCTGGCGGAGAGGACGACGTGCGCGGCCTCCACGGACGCGCCCCGTTGGCGCAGGTGCGCGGCCACGGCCTCGCGCGCGGTGGGCAGGCCGAAGGGCTCTGGCGTGTAGCGGAAGGGCTCGGGGAGGGCCCCGAGGTCCACCTCTGGGGAGGGCAGCCCCACGCGTGTGGGGTTGGTCTCCGCCAGGTCCAGCAGGGGCAGCCCGCGCGCGTGGCGCTCGGCGGCGGCCTGGGAGAGCGGGTTGGGTGTGCGCGGGAAGGCGGTGCGGAGCGAGAAGCGGCTCACAGCCCCGTCTGGAGCATGGCGCTGGCCACGCGGCGGATCAGCTCGCGGCGCAGTTCCAGGCGGCAGTGCTCGACGGCCTTCTCGTGCGGCGCGGGCAGTTCCGGGTTCCGGGTGCGGATCGCGGTGCGCAGAACCAGCTCGACCTTCGTCGGCTCAATCTGGAACAGACGCGGACCGTCTTTCTGGAGGAAGTAGGACAGCCCGCGCTGTTCAATGAGCTTCTTGAAGAAGCGCCGGACGTCCGCGAGGAGCGTGATGTCGATGATGTCCGCCATTCGTCCGGCTTTCTCGCGCGGAAAAAACGGGACGTCCAGATCACGGCCACCACCACGTGAAAACTTGCGCGACCTGTAGCACGCACCTTTCCGCCGAACGCGGCGGAGGCCGATTTATCGGGCCCGCGCGCGTTCGGACACCAGCGGCGCCAGCGCGCGCCGGAACGCAAACTGGCGCTTTCTTGGATCCTCCACATACGGCACGGGCCCCAGGACATCCACGCCATGGCGGGCCTCCAGGTAGCGCCGGTTGTCCCGCTCCGCCAGGTCACGTCCGGGCACCCCGCGCGACAGCACCACCGCCCGCACGGACACCTCGCGCGCCGCCAGCGCCTCCAACGACAGCGCGACATGGTTGAGCGTGCCCAGCCCCGCGCGCGCCACCAACACCACGGGCAGGCGGAAGGCCTGGATGAGGTCCACCACGTCGCGCTTGGAATCCACCGGGACGAACAGTCCCCCTGCCCCTTCCACCACCACCGACCCGCCCTTCAGCTGCTTCCACGCCGCGAGCGTCACGCGGAAGTCCGGATCCGTTCCCAATCGCGACGCCGCGATGCCCGGGGCCAGCGGCGCCTTGAAGCGGTGCGGGCAGATGGCGTCCACCGGCAGCGTGCTGCCCGCGGCCTCGCGCATGGCGAGCGCGTCCGCCGGGGCCTTGAGGGACTCGCAGCCACTCTCGTAGGGCTTGAAGCCCTGGGGCTTGAGGCCCGCGTCCTTCAGGAGCGACAGCAGCGCGCACGACACCTGCGTCTTGCCCACGCCGGTGTCCGTGCCGGTGACGAAGAACTGGAGTGACTCAGGGGCCACGGGAGACTCCCACCCGGCGCAGGGCCTCCAGCGCCAGGTCGATGTGGCCCGTCGAATGGGCCGCGGAGAGACAGAAGCGAAGCCGGCTGGTGCCGTCCGGCACGGTGGGAGGGCGGATGGCCTTCACCAGGAGGCCCGCCTCGCGCAGGCGCTTCGCCGCGTCCAGCGCGCGCGAGGGCTCGCCCAGGATGACCGGGAAGATGGCGCTCCGAGGCTCCGCGGGCAGCCCGAGCGCGCGCAGTCCGTCGGCGAACCGGTGGATGTGCCCCCACAGCCGTTCGCGAGGAGCGGGGTCGTGCTCCACCAGGTCCACCGCGCACTCGGCGGCGGCGCACAGGGCGGCGGGCAGCGCGGTGGAGTAGACGAACGGCCGAGCGCGGCTGACCAGCAGGTCCGCCACCGCGCGCGAGGTGGCCACGTACGCGCCCAGCCCGCCCAGCGCCTTGCTCAGCGTGCCCATGCGCAGGTCCACCCGGTCCTCCACGCCCAGCGCCTCGCACAGGCCCGCGCCGCGCGCGCCCAGGACGCCGGTGGCGTGCGCCTCGTCCACCATCAGCGCGGCGCCGTGGGCCTCGCACGCGGTGACCAACTCGCGCAGCGGAGCCACGTCTCCGTCCATGGAGAAGACGCTGTCGGTGACCACCAGCTTGCGCCGCGCGGGCGTCTCCGCCAGCGCGCGGGTGAGCGCGGCCACGTCCGAGTGCGGGTAGACGACGACACGCGCGCGAGACAGCCGGCAGCCGTCCACCAGCGAGGCGTGGTTGAGGGCGTCGGAGAACACCGCGTCTCCGGGGCCCACCAGCGCGGGCAGGATGCCGGTGTTGGCCGCGTAGCCGGAGTTGAAGAGGCGCACGGCCTCCGCGCGCTCGAAGCGTGCGAGCCGCGCCTCCAGCCGCTGGTGCGGCACCATGTCCCCCACCACCAGGCGGCTGGCGCCGGTGCCCACGCCGTAGCGCTCCAGCGCGGACGCGGCGGCGGCGCGCACGGCGGGCGACGCCGCGAGCCCCAGATAGTCATTCGAGGAGAAGTTGACGAGCCGCTCGTCCCCCACGCGCACCTCCGCGCCCTGGGGTGAATCGAGCGGCTCCAGCGCGCGGCGAAGGCCCTTCGCGGACAGGGCCTCCAGGTCCTCGCGCGCCCATCGGTCCGCGACCTGCGTCGAGGGCCTCACCGGTCCTGCCGGGGCTCCAGGGGGCGGATGCCCGCCTTCTCCAGGAGCGCCATGTCCTGGGTGTACTCGGGGTTGCCGGTGGTGAGCAGCTTCTCCCCGAAGAAGAGCGAGTTGGCGCCCGCCATCATGCAGAGCAGCTGCGCCTCCTCGTTCATCTGCATGCGGCCCGCGGACAGGCGCACCATGGACTGGGGCATGAGCAGGCGCGCGGTGGCGATGGTGCGCACCATGTCCACCGTCTCCACGCGGTGCTGCTCCGCCAGCGGCGTGCCCTCCACGGGCACGAGCGCGTTGATGGGCACCGACTCCGGGTGGACCTCCTGGTTGGACAGGGTGCGCAGCAGGTTGCAGCGGTCTTCCACGGACTCGCCCATGCCGATGATGCCGCCGCAGCACACGGAGATGCCCGCGTCGCGCACCCGGTTCAGCGTCTTCAGCCGGTCGTCATAGGTGCGGGTGGAGATGATGTCGCCGTAGTGCTCCGGGGACGTGTCCAGGTTGTGGTTGTACGCGGACAAGCCCGCCTCGCGCAGGCGCTTCGCCTGGCTGTCGGAGAGCATGCCCAGCGTGGCGCACGCCTCCATGCCCAGGGCCCGCACGCCCTTCACCATCTCCAGCACGCTGTCGAACTGCGGGCCGTCCTTCACCTCGCGCCACGCCGCGCCCATGCAGAAACGGGTGGCCCCGGCGGCGCGGGCCTGCGACGCGGCGGACAGCACGTCCGGCACCGCCATCAACTTCTCCGCCTTGACGCCCGTCTTGTAGCGCGCCGCCTGCGGGCAGTACGCGCAGTCCTCCGGACACCCGCCCGTCTTGATGGAGAGCAGCGAACAGAGCTGCACCTTGTTCTCCACGAACACCTGCCGGTGCACCGTCTGCGCCTTGTGCACCAGATCCAGGAGCGGCAACTGGTACAGCGCCTTCACCTCCGCGAGCGACCAGTCGTGCCGCACCGTCACCCCTTCCGGGACGGGGGCGGCGTGGTGGGCGTGGCCGTGGAAGGACTCGGCGGTGTCGGACATGCGGGCTCCTGGGGAGGCGTCAGGAGGCCGACGGTGCGTGGCCCGGAGGCCGTTGTCAACGCTCTTGGGCCAGGGGGTTGACGAGTCCCCTTTCCCCTCTGGGAAGCCCGCTCCGGAGGCCGCCGGAAGAAGCCCGCAAAGACAGAAGGGACGCCCGCGCATGGCGGACGTCCCTGGCTGTCTCCCGCCTCATCGGTCGAGGAGCCCTACGGACTAGACGTGGACGCGACGGCCGCGGCCGGCGAGCCCCACGAGGAACAGCACGACCAGTGCGCCCAGGACGGAGAACAGCAGGCCCGTGGGGTGCAGGTCGAACACGCGACCGTCACGGGAGAACAGCGAACCGACGAAGCCGCCCACGAACGAACCGGCGATGCCCAGCAGCGTGGTGGCGATGAGCCCCATCGACTGGTTGCCCGGCATGATGGCACGAGCGATCAGACCCGCGACCAGACCAATCACCAGAAACGCGATAATCCCCATGACAACCTCCCTGTGTGTGGGGGGCTCGCTCTGTGCGACGCCCGTGGACCAGAAAGTGGGTTGCCCCCCCCTGTGGGGCAACCCGCTACCTGATCCACGACATGACGCCTGCCTGCTCTCCTGGCATGGCGCGCGCGTGAGACGGGGAAACGTCAGGGGTCTGGGGTAGACACTCCAACCCATGGCGAAGGCGAAGACGCACTACACCTGTCAGGCCTGCGGCTACCAGACGGCGAAGTGGCTCGGGAAGTGTCCGGACTGCGGGGCCTGGAGCTCGCTCCTGGAGGAGACCGAAGCGAAGGTGGACGACAAGCGCCCGGCGTGGGGCGCGTCCGGGGGCGCCTCCAAGCCAGTGAAGCTGCAGGACGTGACGGCGGAGACCGAGGTGCGCCGCAGGACGGGCATCACGGAGTTCGACCGAGTCCTGGGCGGAGGCGTGGTGGGCGGTTCGCTGGTGCTGCTGGGCGGCGACCCGGGCATCGGCAAGTCCACGCTGCTGCTGGCGGCGCTGGACAAGCTGGCGCGGCACGGGCCGGTGCTCTACGTGTCGGGTGAAGAGAGCCTGCGGCAGACGAAGATGCGCGCGGAGCGCCTGAAGGTGGAGGGTGAAGCCATCCACCTGTTCGCGGAGACGGACGCGGACCGGGTGCTCCAGGCGGCGGAGGCGCTGAAGCCGCAGGCGCTGGTGGTGGACTCCATCCAGACCATGTACCTGCCGGAGCTGGGCAACGCGCCGGGCAGCATCACCCAGGTGCGCGAGGTGGCGGGCCGGCTGATGGCGTTCGCCAAGCGCAGCGGGGTGCCCACGTTCCTGGTGGGGCACGTGACGAAGGAAGGTTCCATCGCGGGTCCCCGGGTGCTGGAGCACATGGTGGACACGGTCCTCTACTTCGAGGGCGAGCGCGGCCACCCGTTCCGGCTCCTGCGCGCGCACAAGAACCGCTTCGGCAGCACCAATGAGATTGGCGTCTTCGAGATGAAGGGCGCGGGGCTGGTGGAGGTGGCGGACCCCTCCGCCCTGTTCCTCTCCGAGCGGCCCCAGGGCAAGTCCGGCAGCGTGGTGACGAGCACGCTCAACGGCACGCGGCCGCTGTTGGTGGAGGTGCAGGCGCTGGTGGCGCCCACGGGCTACGGCACGGCGAGGCGCACGGCGATTGGTGTGGACGGCAACCGCGTGGCGCTGCTGGCGGCGGTGTTGGAGAAGAAGGAGGAGATCCCGCTGGTGGGCTGCGACCTGTTCGTCAACGTGGCGGGCGGCATGCAGTTGAGCGAACCAGCGTGCGACCTGGCGGTGTGCGCGGCGCTGGTGAGCAGCCTGCAGAACCGGCCGTTGGACGCGAAGACGTTGGTGCTGGGAGAGGTAGGCCTCGCGGGCGAGGTGCGCGCGGTGGGCCAGGTGGAGCCGAGGCTCGCGGAGGCCGCGAAGATGGGCTTCCAGCGGGTGGTGTTGCCGGCGGGCAGCGCGCGGCGCGTGGAGAAGACGAAGCTCCAGGTGGTGGGCGTGGAGACCTTGAGCGAAGCGCTGGCGGCGATGTTCGACTGACGTCTGGGGCGTCAGTGCTTGTGCAGCATCCAGGACACGTCCGGCACGCGCGTGGGCTTCGTGAGGGTGGGCAGGTCGAAGAAGGACTCGCGGCCCAGGGTGGCGATGAGCTGGCCTTCCGCGGCGTCGCCTTCCGGGGTCATGGCCTGGGTGGGGAGCTCATAGGGCTGGACGAGGACGAGTCCGCCGTCGAGCGACTGACGCTGGGACGCGGGGACGGCGTCCAGGCGCGGGCCGAAGAGGTCCACGAAGGGAGCGCCGAAGATGTTGCGCCAGTAGAGGCCGGAGAGGCCTTCGCTGTAGTCGCGCACGTTGAAGACGCGCTCGGAGCCGAAGCCGTACTCGTTCGGCACCAGGCGGTAGTTCTTGCGCTCGAAGTCTTCATCGAGCCCGGACTGCGCGAGAGGGGAGCCCAGCAACTGCATGATTTCGACGACCTGATGCAGATGGGCCTCGCGCCAACCTGCCTTCCGGGCCTCCACGACAGAGGTCATCCAGGCGAATGATCCGACGAATGGATACTTCTCCTGGCGCGCAGGGGAGAAATGAAGGAAGTCCCGATCTGTCTTCGCCCCGATGAAGAAGCGCCTGGACTCGTCGTAGTAGGCCGCGAGCACATCCGGGTTGAAAGAACCGGGCTCAATCCGTTCATCCATGCCGACGCCCCCGTAGCGCACAGGCTGGAACCAGCGGCCCTGCGAAAAGAACCGACAGACCAGTTCGCGAACGATGTTCGTCGGAGGCACACCGGGGAGCAGTGCGAAAACCGTGTTCAGGTATTGAAGGGCCACGAAACATTCCTACGGGAAGGGGATGATTCTCGCACCACCCTCCGCGCCCAGGTCATCCAGTTCCCTCTTCAGAGGTCCCGTAAGCCGCGTCGCACCCTCGGGATGTTTGGCGGAACGGATCCAGAGCTCAAGGGAGCCACCGTACTTCTGGACGTACTCAATCATGGCCTTGATGTTCCCTGTGAGCGCCATCTCCGCGCGGCCCTTCACCTCGACGAAGTCGTAGGGGCTGCCCCAGACAAGGTCCCCTTTGTGTCCTGAGACGGCATCCGGGACGAAGCCTTGGGCCTTGCTCCCCGGCGGCGGCAGCAGGAGGTCCGTGTTCTTCGGCAGCTTCCGGCTCTGGAGCACGGACTGTTCGAACGCACTGCCCGCGCCCTTGTTCTTGATGACCGTCTGGTAGAGCCGCTCCCACTCTGGATCCACGGCGTACTTGAAGCTCCGGTACTTCTCCGGGTGACGGAACTGGTAGTCCACCCACGCCTGAGCCAGGTGCTCCGCGCTGCCCGGCACCAGCCGCGCTCCCTCCGCCGTCGCCCGTGAGCCCACCAGCGCCACGCGCTTGCCCCGGGCCAACACGCGTCCCGCCTCCGCGAGCGGCGCCTCCAACCTCTTCGCCAAAGCCCGCAGCTTCTCCACATCCTCCACGGACACGGACTCACCACGCCCCGCCGCGCGCAGCACCTGGCGAAGCTCCTGGGCCTCCAGCGGCGACAGGTGCTGCACCACCCGCTGTAACACCTGCACCTCGCGCAGGCTCCGGCCTGTGAGCAGCGCGACGCGCTCCGCCCCCTGCACGCCTTCCGACAGCAAGCGCCCCGACACCACCGGCAGCGCCACGCTCACCGCGCACAGCAGCCGCTCTCCGTCCGTCAGCGGATATCCCAGGAGGCTCTGCCCCAGCACCACGCCGCCCACGTCCGCCACCTCGCCGGTGACGGGCAGCAGGCCCAGGGCGATCTCCAGCACCACCTCTTCCGGCGGAATGCCCGGAGGCTCGATGGCCGGGTCCCAGACCGGAGGCGCGAAGCGGCCCGCCTCCACCGCGGATGCAAGAAGGCTGTCGCGCGCCAGCAGGTAGAGCGCCACCTCACTGGGGCTCTTGCGCGGGAAGTCCGGGTCCTCCGTGTGCGTGTAGGCCCAGTCCAGCACCGCCTCCAGCAACGCCTGCTGCGTCTCCTCGTAGAGCGCGCTCTCGGTGAGCAGCCCGTCACTCCCGAGCCGGCGGAAGTGCGCGTCCGCCAGGACCTGACGGCGCGCATCCGCCCAGCGATGGAACTCCTCCAGCTTCGCCTCCGCCCGCGCGGACCGCTTGCCGTCCTCGAGCAGCGCCTGCGCGTGCTTCGCCTTCAGCCGCAGGTACACCTCCAGCGGCTCGTCCTTCGCGAGTTCCTCCTCCGTCCGCGCGGACGCCCAGAGCATCAGGTCGTTGAGCGCGGCATGGCCCACCTGACGATCCGTCTCCATCACGGCGGGCTGCTTCAACGCGGCCCGCTTCTGGCGGATGAACGCGAGGTAGCGGCCCAATTCCTCTCCACCCACGGTGCCGCTCGAACCCGCGCCGCCCCAGGCGGTGTCACGCGTGAACGAAGCCGGGGATGCGCTGTGATAGCGCCCGTAGCCGTGCATCCCCACCGGCAGGGTCCGGGAGCCCGGCGTCCCGCAGGCCGTGAGCGACAGGACCAGCACCAGCCCCGCGCTGAATCGTCCCAGCCATCCTGTCAGCATGACGCGCCCCCTCAATCACTCATCACATCTACCAGCCGTGTCTGACGTTTCTTGTGAGCCTCTTCCTGACGCGCAGGGGGCCGCGCACGCCCCTCCGGTCACGGAGCACGGACAACGAGTTCCGGCGGCAGGTTCCATGGCATGCACCCCACCTCCTCGCGCGGCTCGCGGAACGAGGACTGGCCACGGACGGGGGCATGCCGTTTGATACGGGGGTGTCAGGAGCACCGCCCGGATGACGCATCGCCCCCATTCCTCCCGTCTGCGGGACGCGCTGGGCTCCCTGTCCGCGCGGCTGCTGCTGGCGTTCCTCCTGCCCACCCTGCTCTTCCTGTCGCTCGCGGGCGCCTCCGTGTACGCGCTGGCCCGCGCGAGCCTGGAGGACGAACTGGGCGCGAGCCTGTCCGCGCTCGCCGCCGCCACCGCCAGCCAGGTCAGCGGCGAACGCATGCTCACCATCGAGCCCGGCGACGACGTGTCCGGCACCCGCACGTGGCGCAACCTGGTGCGCCTGCTGGACGGAGTGCGCACCGCGAGCGGCGTGCGCCGGGTCTACGCCGTGGACGCGCGGGGCCGTGTGCGCGCGGACGCGGGTGGCAGCCTGCCCGTGGGCACGGAGCTCCCGGACCTCGCGCGCGACCGGCTGGAGCTGACGCGCGTCCTCGCCGGCAAGCGCGCCGCCAGCCAGGTGCTCTTCACCGGCTCAGACGGGCTGCTCTACAAGACGGGCTACGCCCCCGTGGTCCAGGACGGCCAGGTGGTGGGCGCCATCGGCGTGGAGGGCAGCGCGGCCTTCTTCGGACCGCTGCGGCGGCTGTGGCGCACCTTCGTCATGGCCAGCGCCGTGGCGCTCGTGGCGCTCGCCATCATCGCCGTCATCACCGCCCGGGGACTGGCCCGGCCACTGCGGCGGTTGATGGACTCCGCGCTGAGAATCGGCCGGGGGGACCTGACCACGCCCGTGCCACCGGAGCCCACCCGCGAAATCGGCGTGCTCGCGCGCGAGCTGGAGGTCATGCGCGG
The DNA here is from genome assembly GCF_003668965.1 of Corallococcus sp. AB030. Taxonomy (NCBI): domain Bacteria; kingdom Pseudomonadati; phylum Myxococcota; class Myxococcia; order Myxococcales; family Myxococcaceae; genus Corallococcus; species Corallococcus sp. AB030. The sequence goes on along the minus strand of NZ_RAWQ01000183.1, from coordinate 5,829 downwards.
CGCGCTGGAGAGCCGGGACCGCCAACTCAAGCTCATGCTCGCGGGCGTGGCCCACGAGGTGCGCAACCCGCTGGGCGGCATCGCGCTCTTCTCCGGCCTCCTACAGGAAGACCTGCGCGCGGGCGCCCACGCGGACGCGACCAGCCACGTGGACCGCATACAGCGCGAGGTCGCCTACCTCCAACGCATCGTCGACGACTTCCTCGCCTTCGCCCGCGAACAGCCGCTGGCGCGCGCGCCCATGGAAGCGCCCGACCTCGTCTCCAACGCGTGCGAGCTGCTCTCCGCGGAGGCGCACAACAAGGGCGTGGCCCTGGACGTGGCGGCCTCGCCCGCGCACCTGGAGGCGGATGGCAGCCTGCTGACCGCCGCGCTCGTGAACCTGGTGAAGAACGCCGTGCAGGCCGCGCCCGCCGGAAGCCACGTGCGGATCCGCGGCGAGCTGCGCGACGGGCGCTATGCCATCGACGTCCAGGACTCGGGCCCGGGCGTGCCCGAAGCCGAGCGCGAGCGCATCTTCGAGCCCTTCTTCACCACCCGCGAGCAGGGCACCGGCCTGGGCCTGCCGCTCGCACGGAAGATCGTCCGCGCCCACGGCGGTGAGCTCTCCCTGCGCTCCACTCCCGGCGAGACCGTCTTCACGCTCACGCTGCCTTGCCCTGCCCCCGGAGCTGTGGCGGCACCGGAGTACTGACGGACTCCGCCTCCTGGACGTCGAACTGCAGCGCCATCTGCCCCACCTCTCCAGAGACGACCTGCAGCGTCCGCGTGGCCTCCTGCGTGGAGGACAGCCGGTGCAGGGTGCCGTCCATCAGCTGCGACAGGTCCGCGATGGCGGTGGTGATCTGCGAGAAGGCGGCGTTCTGCTGCGTCACCGCGTTGGCGATCTTCCGCGCCGCCTCGGAGCTCTCCTGCGAGCTGTGCGACAGCGCGCGCAGGGACTCGCCGGAGGCGCGCATCTGGTCCAACCCGGCGGCCACCTGACGGCCGCCCTGCTCGCTCATGGACGCCGCGTCGCGGATGCCCTGGCTGATTTCCGCGAGGATGTTGCGGATGCGCCGGGTGGCCTGGACGGACTGGTCCGACAGCCCGCGGATCTCCTTCGCAACCACCGCGAAGCCCCGCCCCGCCTCGCCCGAGCGCGCCGCCTCGATGGCCGCGTTGACGGCGAGCAGGTGGGACTGGTCCGCCAGGTCCTTCACCGCGCCGGTGATTTCTCCAATCTGCACCGTGCTCTCTTCCAGACGCGACAGCCGCTGCTGGATGCCGGACACCGCGCTCCGGATGGCCGACAGTCCCTCCAGGCTCAGGACCACCGCGGCCTCGCCCTGCTGCCCCATGGTCTCCGCGCGGCGGGCCACGCGCAGGACCTCCTCCGCGGAGTCGGCGGCGATGCGCGACGCCCGCCGCAGTTCTTCCGAAGTCACCTGCGCCTCGTGCAGCGCCGCTGCCTGCCGGGTGAGGCCCTGCTGCTGCTCTTCGCTCGACACGCGCAGCTCCGTTCCCGCCTGGCCCAGCCGCTGCGCGGAGGTCTGGAGCAGCCGGGGAAACCTCCGCAGCCGGGACAGCGCCCCGTTCATCCCCGACGCCAGGTCGCCCATTTCATCCGTGGACACCCAGCGCGGTGAGCGGATCCGCCCGGACGCCAGTCCGGAGATGGCCCCGTGCACCGCGCCCGCGCTCGTCGCCTGCCGCCTCGCCAGCATCCACGTGGTGAAGGCCGGCAGCACGAACACCAGGGCGCCCACCCAGGGAAGCGCGAAGCCCAGGTCCGCGAACAGCGAGCTGCCCACGTCATCCAACCGCGACGCGGCCTGCCACGCGCCATCCGCCAGCAGCGCCTCCTTCAACTGGGCGCGCACCCCCAGCAGCTTCACCCCCACCACACACGAGCTCAGCACCACCGTGGCGAAGATGGTGGACAGGAACGTGAGCGGTAGGAACCACGACTGCCGCGGCCAGAAGAGGCCCGAGCCCGCGGGCGCCGTCTCCGGATGCGCGTCCTGTTCGCGCAGCGCCCACGGCAGCACCAGCCGCTCCAGCCCCAGCGCGATGGGGAACGCCACCACCACGCCGAAGCAGAACGCGATGAGCGTGCCCAGCCCCAGCCGGAACCAGTCCTTGCCGAACCACAGACACACCGGGAGGCTGAAGAAGAAGCCGCCCAGCGTCCACGCCGCGCAGGTGGTGAAGACCATGGAGCGCCAGGGCAGCTCCAGCACGCGCCGCAGCCGGTCCCCCGGTCCGTCCCCAGGGCGACGCCGCAAGGCCCGGCTCGCCAGCCACCGCAGCGTCACATAGGGATGCAGCAGCCCGAACACGAGCACGATGAACGGCAGGACCGTGGCGGTGACGAGCAGCCCCTCCTGGCTCGACAGCCCCATCGCCATCGCGATGAGGTAGGCACAAACGATGGAGGGCGGCAGGACCCACCGCAGGAACAACCACATCCCACGCCAGGCCAGCTCCCGGATGTCTTCTGTTTCATTCATGTGCGTACGCCCCCCCCGTCCGGTCCAGCGGAAGGCCGGACCGGCGTGCATCGCGACTGCGTCGTCACCACCGATGAAACGGCTGCTTCAACCCGCGCGGGGGCTCACGCCTCGCAGCAGGACTCGAACACGCGAGCCAGCAACATCAGGGACCGGTGCGCCGCGACCTCCACGCGCACCGGCTCTCCCGCCGTGACGTCCGTGGACAGCTTGATGATCTCCAGCGCCTCGTCCGGGTGCGCGTCGTCGTAGCGGGCATGTGCCCGGAGCCAGCGCAGCGCGTTCGCGTCCACGCGCACGCCGTCCCGGGCATACGCGGTGAAGGGCTCCACCACGGCGCGCGTCCAGACGCCTGTCACTCCCTCGATGGCCCAGTTGGACGCGGCGATGCCCTCCGCCAGGGACCCACCGAGGCACGTGGCCAGCAGGTGCTGGTGGAGCGCCCGGACGTCCGGCGTCAGCGGCGTCTCGAAGGCCCTGGGGGCGTCCACGCCCGACGCCTGCATCCAATCAATCCACCACTCGGCGTGACGGGCCTCCACGCCCAGGTTCTGCAAGAGCCAGCGGCGGATGCTCGCGTCGCCCGGGCGTACGCCGTAGGTCGTCTTCGCCAGGGACAGCCCCATGTACTTGGGGAAGTTCTCGACGATGGGGAAGCAGCGCTCCAGGAACCGCTGCCAGGCGCGCAGGGGCGGATGCCGTCCCTCCGCCGTCTCCCGGAACAGCGTGGGCGCGCAGGCCGCGTCCCACGCGGGCTTGAGCGCCCCCAGCATCGTCTCCATCCAGGGAGGGTGCGGCGTGCGCTTCAAGGCGGCGGGCTGATAACGCCGGAAGACCTCCTCCTGCCTCATTGACGAAACAGGAAATCCCTCCACGGCGGTGCCCTGGGACACTGCGACCGGAGACGACATGAGACCTGCTCCTGCTCCCGGGTGGACGACAAGCCGTCATGGCCGCCCCCCTCCACCCTGAGCACCGGCAGGGTGACGGGATGTCTGTGTTTCATCCAGTGCCCCCTGAAAAATGAAGCGAGCCTCAAGCCTTAATTTGTCTCAAATCTCGCGGTTTACATTCCCCGCATTCAGGATTTCAGGCCTTGGACGTTCATCCAATAGACACTCCCAGTTTTTGGTCAATCAAGACCCGGAGTGAACGAGTGTGCGGGCCTTGAGCAGCATGCGGCGCAGCGGCGCTTCATCCGCGCGCGTCAGCGCTTCGTCCCAGCCCAGCCACTGGATGCCGAACGACTCCGCCGGATCATGCGCAAGCGCCTCCGGGTCTTCCGCCACCACCAGGTAGCGGACATCCAGGTGGCAGTGCTCCGGCTCGTCCTTGCGCGCGGGGATGACGTGCACGTCCACGTCCAGCGGGCGCGGCGCGGTGGGATGCAGGTGCACCCGGCAGCCGGTCTCCTCGCGGGCCTCGCGCAGCGCGGTGGCCTCCATGTCGCCTCCGTCCGTGGCCTCCGCGTGGCCCCCCGGCTGCAGCCAGCGCTTGAGCTTCGCGTGGTGCAGCATCGCCACCCGTTCGCCCGCCGCGTCCACCACCACCACGCTGCCGGTGAAGTGCGCCTCCGCCTGCGAGCGGGAGAAGGGCTCCTTCAGCGACGTGGCGAAGTGGCGCATGCGCGAAAGGTCCTCGCGCTCCTTGTCGTCGGAGGGGACGTGGCGCGCGAGCAGTTCAATGAGGGCAGCGGAGACGGGAGCCATGCGCCGGATAGACACCCACCCGGCCCGTGACGCCAGCCCTTTCACGGCGGGCCCCACCTCCACCCCGGCGGGTCCGGTGTAGGGTGGCCTGGCGTGTGCATTCCGCCGCCGTCCCACCGGTGGCACCCCACCCTTCCCTTCCGAGCAGGCGCATGGCCCGCATCCTCGTCATCGACGACCACGACACCCTCCGCGAGGGCATGACCGTCACCCTCACCCGCTCCGGCCACACCGTGTCCGCGGTGAGGAGCGGGGCGGACGGGCTCGCCGCGTACAAGAAGGGCCCCTTCGACCTGGTCGTCACGGACCTGAAGATGGACGGCATGGACGGCATCGCCGTGACGCGCGCGCTCAAGCAGGCGGACCCTGGCGCCGTCGTCATGGTGGTGACGGCGTTCGGCACCATCGAGACCGCCGTGCAGGCCATGCAGGAGGGCGCCTACGACTTCATCACCAAGCCCTTCCCGCCGGAGGTGCTGCGCGCCAAGGTGGACAAGGGCCTGGAGCTGTCCGCCACGCGCCGCCAGGTGGAGCGCCTCACCGCCCGCACGGACGCGCACGACGCCGACGCCGCCCTCACCCACCGCGACCTGGTGGGCGACAGCGAGCCCCTGCAGAAGCTGCTCACCCAGGTGCGCAAGGTGGCCGCGAGCGACGCCACCGTGCTGGTGCGCGGCGAGAGCGGCACCGGCAAGGAGCTGGTCGCGCGGATGATCCACCAGCGCTCGCCTCGCAAGGACGGCCCCTTCGTCGTGGTGCACTGCGCGGCCCTGGCGGAGACGCTGCTGGAGAGCGAGCTGTTCGGCCACGAGCGCGGCTCGTTCACCGGCGCGGTGAAGCGCAAGCTGGGCCGCTTCGAGCTGGCCGACGGAGGCACCCTCTTCCTGGACGAGATTGGAGAGATTCCCGCCTCCGTGCAGACCAAGCTCCTGCGCGTGCTCCAGGAGAAGGAGCTGCAGCGCGTGGGCGGAGAAGAGACGCTCAAGGTGGACGTGCGCGTGGTGAGCGCCACGCACCGCGACCTCCAGGCGGAGGTGAAGGCGGGCCGCTTCCGCGAGGACCTCTACTACCGGCTGCACATCGTCCCGCTCACCCTGCCGCCCCTGCGCGAGCGCCCCGAGGACCTGCCCGCGCTCGCCCGCCACTTCGTCGCCAAGCACGCGCCCCGGGTCAACCGGAGGGTCACCGGTATCGACGACGCCGCGCTGCACGCGCTCACCCGCCACGCGTGGCCCGGCAACGTGCGCGAGCTGGAGAACGTGATGGAGCAGGCGCTCGTCTTCGCCGAGGGCGAAACGCTCACCCCGCAGGATCTACCCTCGCACCTGGCCGGCCAGACGCCGCGCATGGACGCGGGGCTGCCCGTGCCCCAGGGGGACCGCCCCCTGCCGGACATCCTGGAGGACCTGGAGCGCCAGCTCATCGCCCGCGCCTACGAGAAGGCCGGCGGCGTGAAGACGGAGACCGCCCGTCTGCTGGGCATCAAGACCTCCGCGCTCTACTACAAGCTGGAGAAGTACGGCTTCCTGCCGCGCGGCGAACGCCCCGAGGAGGCCTCGTAGGCAAAGGAGCGGTGCCCGTGCCTTGGGGGCCTCGGAAATCCGTCACCCGCGCCCCGGCCCCATGAC
>NZ_RAWQ01000182.1:0-22821 GCF_003668965.1 Corallococcus sp. AB030 | reverse complement strand
GTGGTGGGAGGCGGCGCGGCTTTCGCGCGGTCCTCGGCGGCGTGACAGGCCTTGTACTTCTTCCCGCTGCCACAGGGGCACGGGTCGTTGCGGCCGGGCTTGGAAGGGCTCACGGCCCGGCACCGTAAGCGAAAGCGCCCGGCCCTTCCATGAACGGAAGGAGCCGGGCGCCCGCGACTTCAGAAACGGTTCAGCCGGTTACTGCAGGTTGAAGCCCAGCGTCAGGCCCAGCACGTGCGCGTTGCCGGAGTACGTTCCGGGCATGCCCGGCGCCGTGCTCTCCTTGTCCGCCAGCGCGACGAACTGGTAGCCCAGGTCCGCGCGGAACGGCTTGAACTGGTAGCCCACGCCCGCGGACACCTTGAAGCGGTTGGCGTCCGGGAGGTCCGGCGTCAGCGTGCTGTTGGGGCTGGGGGACGGGTCGTACGTGAGACCCAGGCGCACCTGCAGCGCCTCGTTCACGGCGTACTCACCGCCCAGCGAGTACTTCCACTTCGCGCGCCAACGCTTGGGGATGGGGTTGTCGATGGACGGGTTCTCGAAGCGGATGGCCAGCTCCGAGAACGAGGACCAGTCCACCCAGCTCGCGTCGAACGCCAGCAGCAGGTTGTTCAGCGGCCGGTACGCCAGGCCCGCCGTCACGGTGGACGGCAGGACGACGTCCGCGTGCGCCTTCTGGTCCGTCAGACGGCTCTGGAACTCCACCGGGATGTTCTGGAAGTCCGCCTGGCCCTGGAACTGGATGTCGATGGCGCTGCGGTAGTGCAGGCCCATGTCCAGGTTGTCCAGCAGCTTGGCCTGCACGCCGATGTTGAAGCCGGAGCCCCAGTCCGCGCCACCCAGGTGGACGGAGCCCTCGCTGTTCACGAAGTCCAGGCCGCGCGTCAGCTCGATGGTGGCCCGGGCGATGTCCAGACCCGCGCCGAAGCGGAAGCGCGGGTGCAGCTCATACGCGAACGACGGGTTGATGTAGTACGTCGCCAGCGAGGACTCGTAGCCGCGGAAGCGGCCGCTGAAGCCCTCCTCCCAGCGGCTGCGCGCGCCGTACGGCGTGAACACGCCCACGCCGAACGCCGCCTTCTCGAACGGCTTGTAGACGACGAACAGGTGCGGCGGCGGCGACAGCGTGGTGCGCTGCCCCTCCGCCTCCATGTTCGGCCGCTGGAACGTGATGCTGGGGAGGATGCCCGTGTCGCCCAGCGTGATGTCCAGCGTCTTCACGCCGACCATGTTCGCCACGTTGTAATAGATGGAGGACGAGTCCTCCAGCCACGCCGTGGCGGCGCCGCCCGTGCCGGTGGCGCGAGCGCTGTGGGTGTCGACCTGGAATCCCGCGGCCTGGCTCGTACCAGCCGCCAGGATTGCCACGAGGGAGAGTGTCTTTTTCATGAGTGTTTGATTCCTCTCTCAGTGGTTCGCGTTACTGCGCCACGGCGCCCGTGGACAGGAAGCCGATGATCTGGTCCTGGGCCGCGTGGCGCACTTCTTCCGGAATGGCGGGGTGGTTGAGGAAGGAGTGACGGCTGGCCGGCGCGATGTCGTGGATGGCGGGGTCGGACGCCGGGTACATGTACGACGCCACCGTGCGCGGCGCGTCCGTGCGGTTGGCCGCGTTGATGAGCGCCAGGCTGTTCGCGTTCGGGATGACCTCGTCACCCTCGATGTACTGGATGAACGTGCGGTGCACGTTGACGTCCGTGCCGGCCGCCGCGTTGTTGTCCAGCAGGTACGCGTAGTTGCGCGCATCCGCCGGGTCCAGGATGGTGTTCGCCAGGCTGATGAACGTGTCGAACGTCGGGGAGCCCGGGTTCACGCCCGCGGCGGCGAGCGAGCCCAGGAACGCGGTGCGCTGATCATTGAAGGCGGGCGCCGTCAGGAGCACGCCGGCCAGGTTGCCACCAGCCACGTTGAGCACCGAGCGGCGCACGCGCGGGGACACCGCGGTGGACATGGTGCCCATGATGCCGCCGAGGCTCTGGCCCACGTAGTCCACCTGGGCCGCGTTCAGGCCGCCCACGGCGTCGGACAGCTGCTGGCTGCCCAGCACGCGCACGAACTGGCTGAAGTCCACCACGTGGTGGCGGAAGTTGTCGCGCGTGGTGAACAGGTTGCCCAGGTTCAGGAAGTTCCAGCCGGAGATGACCGGGACGCCCTGCGCGCTGCGCAGGAAGTCGCCGCCCTCGCACTTGTTGTCCGCCATGCACTGGCCCTGCGACGGGGAGACGACGTTGGAGCAGAACACGTCGGCCGGCACGCCCGCCGGGAGCGCCGCGGCGCTGCAGTCCGCGCGGGCCGCGTCCGTGCGCGCCACGCAGCGGCCGTAGGACGGGCTGGCGGCGTTGTCCTCGCAGCGCTGGGTCGCGGGGTTGGCGCATGCGCCAGAGTCACCCACCGAGCCCGTGGTGCCCAGCACCGTGGCGGAGCCCACGCAACTGGTGCGCTCACCGTGGTAGACGGCATCCATCGCCGCCACCGCGTAGCCCGCGCCGGTCATCTTGTTGGCCACGCCAAGCACCGCGGTGCGGTTGCTGGTCAGGCCGTGGCCGAACACCATCACCGGCCAGCCGCCGGCAGGCGCAGTGCCGGTCGGCACGAACAGCATGAACGGGTAGCGCGTGGGGCGCGGCGCGGCGGGATTCAGCGTGCCGAAGGGGCCCGTGAGCAGCCACGGCGTGTTGGCCCGCACCTCGTAGACCGCGCCGATGTTGCCGCTGGGCAGCGCCGCCGGCTGCGCGCCGGCCATCGCCGCCTTCACCTGCGACGTGATGGGGAAGACGGAGGTGGGCGCCGCGGGCGTCCCGTACACGCCGCCGGGCAGCGTGTACAGCTGCTGCAGGACGGACGTGGTGCTCTGGGTGGTGAACGACCAGCCCAGCGCGATCTTGGAGCGCGGCAGGCCCGCGGCCGCCAGCGCGTCGAAGAACGGCTTGTGGGCCGCGCGCACCGGCTCCAGCGCCGCCGCGAGCGTGTCCGGCACGGAGGAGATGGTGCTCTTGCCGTTGACGGCCACCGGGTTCGCCAGGCGCATCAGCGCGAACGCCGTGGCCGGGGCGACGTTGCGGCCCTGGGTGTCCTTCAGGTCCGTGGTCAGCACCGCGCCGTACTGGGTGGCGCCATCCAGCGGCGCCTTCGGGACGATCTGCAGCTGCTGCGGGACCTCGACGATGCCCGCCGCGCCCACGCTGGTGCCGCAGTCACCGCTCTTCTCCACCAGGCAGGGCACCACGTCCGGCTTGGTGCCCTTGTCCAGGTTGGACAGCTTGAAGAACTTCACGCCCGCGGCCAGCGACGCCGCGTCCACGCGGGGGGCCGGGCCGTCCGAGGCCACGCGGTACATCGTGCCGTCCAGCACGCCCTGCGCGTCGCCGTTCTCCGTGACGATGGCGCCCGTGGTGGAGAAGCCGTCCAGCGTGTTCAGGCCCGTGAACAGGTCCTGCTGCAGGCCCGGCGTCGTCGGGACGGGGAAGTTCAGGTGCGCCGCCGCGGTGGCCGTGGCCGGCACGCGCAGCAGGTCGTTGGGGAACGGGATGATGGTGGGGACGCGGTCGGTGGCCGCCAGGTTGATGGTGGCATCCGGCTGGTTGACGATGCTGAAGGTCCAGATGAGGACGATGTCCTCACGCTTGAACCCCTGCGGCGCCAGGGCCTTGTCGAAGACCTGCTTGTAGCCCAGGCGCAGCTGCTCCAACTGCAGCGACTTGGCGGTCTGGTCCGCCAGGCGCTTGGCCGGGTCCGTCTCCGCGGAGGGGATGAGCTCCGTGGCCGGGCCGCAGTCCGGCGAGGTCAGGTCCTCGCAGGTGACCAGCGACTTGTCGGAGTTGATGAAGGCCCACGTGGCCGACCCGATGATGGGGTTGCCCGAGGTCGTCTTCAGGCCGTTCTCACCGCCGACCAGCGCCACCGCGTAGCGCGAGCCCTTCGGCCACGCCGGCAGGCCCGTGTTGATGTCCACCGGGGGGATGATGTTGAGGAGGTCCGTGTCCTCGTTGTACGCGAGGGTCGGCGTCACCGGCTTCGTCGCCAGCGGCGTGCCCTGGTACATGTCGATGAAGATGACCGTCTTCGGGCTCACCGAGCTCGGATCCAGGTCCTTGATCTTGGTGTTCGCGATGGCGGACGTGGGGAAGCCGTTGAGCGAGTTCAGGTAGTCGCGCGTGAACTCCTGCTCCGCCGCGGACGCCGCCGGGTTGATCGGCGCCTGAACCTTCTTCGTCTGCTGGTTGATGGCCAGGTCGTTGGGGGAGGGAACCACGGCGGGAGACGCCGAGGGGTCGAACTCCGCCAGGCCGACGTTCAGATTCGGAGCCTCCTGCGCAATCTCCGGCGTGCAGGCGACAGCTCCTAGGGCCATGGCCCCGAGGAACAACTGTTTCTTCATGGTGGGAATCCCCTCCAGCCCAAGGTGAACTGCTGGAAACAAGTCAGTGAGTAGCACGCCCTCCCCCGGTCACAAAGTGAGAGGGATTGACGCGCCGAGTCAGCTATGGGGTTCCCACGCGTGCACGCGGGTGGACGTCTCACGCGGCGTGCGCGGCACGAGGGCGTGACGCGCCAGGGAAGGCGGATACGCTGCCGTCCATGAAACGACTGCTGACTGTGTTGGCGATGACCGTGGCGATGGGCGCGAGCGCGGAGGAGGCCGGTGGGCTGACGTGGAGCGCGCCGACGGAGTGGGCCGCCCAGCCTCCCCGGCCGATGCGCGCGGCGACGTACAAGGTGCCCGCCGTGAAGGGAGACGCGGAAGACGCGGAACTGGCTGTCTTCTACTTCGGGCAGGGGCAGGGCGGCGCGGTGGACGCGAACGTGAAGCGCTGGGTGGCGCAGTTCCAGAAGCCCGACGGCAAGCCGCTGGAGGACAAGGACGCGAAGACGAAGCAGGAGAAGGTGAACGGGCTGCCCGTCACCACGGTGGAGGTGAAGGGCACGTACGCGGGCGGCGGTCCCATGATGGGGCCTTCCGCGCCCAAGCCGAACTTCAAGCTGCGCGGCGCCATCGTGGAGGGGCCGGAGGGCGCCATCTTCTACAAGCTCACCGGGCCGGAGAAGACGGTGAACGGCGCGGAGAAGGGCTTCCGCAAGATGGTGGAGTCGGTGAAGCCCGCGCCGAAGAAGTAGGGCGGGCAGGCGGATCCGTCCAGGGGCTCTGGAGAAGCTCCGGACCCCCTGCGCGGACGTCGGCAAGCGGATTGCTAAGGCCTTCCGGCACACGGCGCCCGAACGCCGAGCACCGGAGGCCTCACGTGTCGATGTGCCGCAGCCCTGAGTTCCAGAACCTCGTCTCCCACGCCATCACCCTGTTCCCGGAGGACACCGTCCTGGGCGCGCTCCAGCAGATGTACCGCCACGGCGTGCACCTGCTGCCCGTGGTGGAGGGGCGTGGGGGCGACCTGCTGGGCGAGGTGACGGAGGACGAACTGCACCGCGTGGCCCGTCGCCGTCCGCTGGCCCGGCTGGCTGAAATTCTGACCGTGAAGGCGCTGGCGGCGCCGGAAGAAACGACCGTGGAGACGGCCGCCCCGCTGCGGCTGGCGGCCTCCAGCGGCTGGCTGCACTGAAGTGCCTCTTGGCGCCCATCCGGCGCGGGGGAGGGGAAGCCCTTTGGCCAACCCGCCTGACCGCTGGTGGACACCTGCCCTTGCCCAAAGGGCAGGCAGCCAACACCTCCTCGTGTGACTGGCGGCTGTCTGACGACTCGTACTGGCGGGCGGGCTGCAATCCCGGAAGGAGGTCAACAGCCTGTTGGCGGTGCCCCCGGCTTTCCGTCGAGGGCGAGGAGGCGGGTCATGAAGGCAGTGGCGATCATCCTGGCGGCGGGCAAGGCCCGGCGGATGTCCCACCCCAAGGCGCTCATCGAGCATGAAGGGGGCAAGAGCTTCCTTCAGTCGTTGGCGTCCACCTTCGGAAAGGCGGGGTGCGGGGTGCTGGGCGTGGTGGGCAGCGACGAGGAAGCGGTGCGCGAGCAGCACCCGAGCCTGGAGCTGGTGACGAGCAGGGACTGGGAGAAGAGCCTGCTGGCGTCGGTGAAGGCCGGGTTGGAGGCGGCCCTGGCCGAGGACGCGGACGTGGTGCTGGTGCATCCGGTGGACATGCCGGCCCTGCGCGTCACCACCGTGAAGTCCATGCTCAAGGACATGGAGCGCGGCGGCACCGACGCCGTCATGGTGCTCCGGCCGGAGTACGACAACGCCACGGGCTGGCCGGTGGTGCTGTCGAAGGGCGCGGCGCGCAAGCTCATTGAGGCGGAGGGCGAGGACCTGGAGGCGGCGCTCAAGACGCTCAATCCGCGCCGCCTGAACGTGAAGGACCCCGGCGTCATCGTGAACGTCAACACGCCTGAAATCTACGGGCGCGTCTTCAGCACGGAGGTGAAGCTGGCCCCGCCGCCCAAGCGGCGCGTGAAGCGCCCGGGCGTGTCCAACGGCTCCGGGGCGGACACCACCCCGGCGTCCTACGCGGCGTCGTCGGAGGAGTAGCCCCGACGCGAAGACTCCCGGGGCCCGCACGGTGCGCGGCGACCCCGGGAGTTTTTACTTCAGCCTTCCGGCCTTCAGAACGACAGGCCCAGGCCCAGGTAGGGGCCGGTGAAGTTGTCAGCGTGCACCACGCCGTCCAGGTGGCCGCCGTCGCTGAGGTACAGGGTGCGCCAGCCGCCGCGCAGGTTGAGGGCGCCCAGGTGCAGCGCCAGTCCGGCCTGCATGTCCACCTGGCGGTGCGGGAAGGGCACCACCTGGATGCGCGCCTCCACGTCGAAGGGCGACGGGCCGATGCACGCCTCCAGCGACGCGGCGAGGCTGGGGCCCACGAAGATGGCGTCCGGGGCGTGCGCGCTGGCGATGCCGGCCTCCATGCGGAAGCGGCCGCGCTCGGTGGACCAGGGAGAGAGGGTCAGGTGCGCGTCCAGCAGCGTCAGCCGGTCCGTGTCCGCCGAGCCGTCATCCGACTCCAGCGCGATGCCGCTGACGCGCGCGTCCATGCCCCAGCGCTGGCCGTCCAGGGCCATGAAGAGGTCCAGCGCGCCGCCCACGTCGCCGAAGCTGTTGCCCTGCACGTTCAGGTGCACGAGCGGCGCGGGCCGGGGCGCGCGGGTGCCGCGGGGCGTCTCCGCGCGCGCGCGGCGGTGGTAGCTGGCCGGGCCGGAGAGGAAGAGCACGTCGAACCAGCCGATGCCGACGCCGGAGGAGCGCACGCTGGAGCGCACCGGCGCGTCCGAGGGGCGGCCCACGGGCGTGGCGCGGTGCTCCTTCTTGCCGTCCTTGTCGTCGGAGTCCTTCGAGTCGGAGGTGTTCGGCTTGGAGCGCTTGCCAAAGCGGGCCTCGGCGGGCGCGGACCCCAACAGGACAGCGACAGCGAGCGCGGCACACAGCGTCTTCCAGAAGCCCACGGCGACCTCTCCTCTTCATGGGCCCACGGGATGGGCCGCGGCATGTGGACGCCTGCTCGCCCGGAATATTCAACCCTCATCACCCCCGGTGAAACCAGGGCCCCGGGGATGGGGGGTGGTGTCCGGAAGGGGGCATGTGCACCCCCGGACACGCGGGTGCTTCAGAAGGCCAGACCGGCGCCGGCGTAGGGGCCCACGAAGCTGTCGATGTGCTGGATGCCGTCCACCCGGCCCGCGTCGTCCAGGACGAGGCCGCGCACGCCGCCGCGCACGTTGAGGGCGCCCAGGTGCAGCGCGATGCCCGCGCTCGCGTCCAGCTGCCGGTAGGTGCCGGCCGTGCCCTGCACGCGCGCCTCCAGGTCCAGCGGGCCCGCCACGCAGACCTCCAGGGAGGTGGCGAGGCTGGGGCCCACGAAGAAGACGTCCGGCGCGTGGGCGGTGGAGAGGCCGCCCTCGAGGCGCCAGCGCACGCGGTCGGTGGACACGGGCGCATAGGTGATGTGCAGGGTCGCCAGGCGGATGTCGTCCGTGCCGCGCGTGCCGTCGTCGGTGGGCAGCACCAGCTGCGTGCCCTGCACGGCGATGCCCAGCGCCTCGCCCTCGATGCCCAGGAACGCGTCCCCGGCGACGCCGCCGCCCATGATGCCCCCGTTGACTCCCGCGCGCAGGCTGAGCGGCTGGGCGTTGCGCTGCTGCTGGACGACCACGGGCCGCGGGTCGGAGGTCTCCGCGACGACGCTCAGCACCTCCGCGGCCGCCACGATGGCGTTGCCGTAGAGGTGAGCGGAGTACGAGGGCCGGTCGCGAGGGGCCGAGCGGTAGGCGTAGTTTTCGTTCCGCGAGTTGGAGCGGATGGGCGTGGCGGCGTGGACCCGGGAGCCCCTGTCGTCGCGCTTGGAGTCGCGCTTCTTGTCCTCCTTCTTGTTCTCGGAGCTGTCCGAGGACTTCTTGCCGAAGCGGGCCTCCGCGGGAGACGCGGCCAGGAGGAGGCCGGCGGCGAAGGTGGCGCACAGGGCGGGGCGGAAGGCGGACACGGGAGGCTCCGAGGCAGGGGCGAGGTGGAAACCCTCTGCACCCCTGGACGGGCAGCCAGGCGTTCTATTCACTCCGCGTCCCGCGCGTCAGCGCTGCGCTGTCTTCTTCCCCTTGGCCTTCGCCAGGCGCTTCATGGGCCGCGGCGGCGGCTCCGTGCGCGCCACGGCCGCGCTCTCCGGTGTCACCGGCGTGGGGAACACCCGCAGCGTGACGCGCCGGTTGCTGGCGCGGTGGGGCGGGCTGTCATTGGGCACCAGCGGCCGGTGCGCGGCGTGGCCCGTGGCACTCAGTCGCTCCGGAGCCAGTCCCTCGCGCTCACCCAGCTGCCGCACCACCACCACGGCCCGCGCGGTGGACAGCTCCCACGCGGTGGTGGCGGGAGCCCCGGCCGCGGAGGGGAGCACCTCGTCGGTGTGGGCCTCCACGGCCACCCGGTGGTCGGCGAGCGGGCCACGCAGCACCGCCGCGGCCTGCTTCAACACGGCGGCGCCCTCCGGCGTGAGTGACGTCGTGGTGGGAGCGAAGAGGAGCCGCTCGGACAGCTCCACGCGCAGGGCGTCGTCCTCCAGCGCCACGGCCACGTCGCCCGCCTGGAGCGGATCCTTCAGCGTCCTGCCCAGCGATTCGAGCGCCGCCTCTCGCTTCGTGTGCTGCGCCTCCGCGCTCTTCGCCTGGAGCTCCGCCGCGGCGCCGCCCCACTCCTGCGCCTGCTGCTGACGCTCCAGCGCGCGCAGCCGCCGCTCCATGGCCTGACGGAGCGTCTGCAGCCGCGCGACGTGGGTTTCGGACTCGGTGGCTTCGTGCTCCAGCTGCGCGCTCCGGGCCTCCAGCGCGTGGAGCGAGCGCGAGCCCAGCCACGCGCCCGTGGAGGCCACCACCACCGCGACCGCCAGCAGCCCCCAGGGCAGCCACCGCCAGCGTCCGAGCGCTGCTGTCGTTCGCGCGTCGTCCATGGCCCTGAAGGGTAATGTCCCCCCGGGTGTGGGCGGCAAGGTGGCGCCGTGCGACATGCGCCCGCCTGCTTCAGCCCGGGGCCGCCCCGGACGGTTTCTTCCACCGGGGCAGGTGCAGCACGAAGCGCGAGCCGGGCCCGCCCTCTGGCGGCGTCTCCACGAACAGGTCTCCGCCGTGCGCGCGGGCGAGCTGCCGGGAGATGTAGAGGCCCAGGCCCAGGCTCGCGCGTGTGTGCTCGCCGCTGTTGCGCGTGAAGCGCTCGAAGATGCGCTCGCGCGCGTCCGGAGGGATGCCGGGGCCCCAGTCTCGCACGGCGATGATGGCCTTCTCCCCGTCGCGCTCCACGTACAGCTCCACCGGCAGGCCCGGCGCGTACTTCATCGCGTTGGTGAGCAGGTTCATCAGCACCTGCTCCACGCGCGGCCGGTCCGCCAGCGCCACCACCGGCGCGTCCGCGTGCACCACCGCCACGCAGCCCGCGGTGGCCAGCGCCTCCTCCATCCGCGCCACCAGCGCGTGCACCAGCGAGGACAGCTCCACCGCGCCCAGCTCCAGCGCCATCTGCCCCGTGCCCAGCCGCGCCACGTCGAACAGGTGCGTCACCAGCCGCGCCAGCCGGTCCGCCTGCCGGAGCGCCCCCGACAGCCCCTGGCCCAGCCGCTCGGATTCGTCCGACGGCAGCTTGTCCACCGTGCGCTGCAGCGACGACAGCTGCAGGTGCAGCGCGGACAGGGGCGTGCGCAGCTCGTGCGTCGCCACCGCCACGAACTCGTCGCGCGCGGCCACGGCATGCTCCGCCTGCCGGTACAGCCGCGCGTTGTCCACGGCCAGCGCCGCGCGCCAGGCCAGGTCCTCCAGCTGCGACAAGTCCCGCATGCCGAAGCGCCGCGTGGGCGAGCACGTCGCCGCGCTCACGATGCCCAGCGTGCGCCCACGCGCCATCAGCGGGACGATCATCACCGAGCGCGGGCTCAGTCCGTCCAACACCTCCCGGTGCGCGTCGTTGACGGCGAAGGCGCGCATGGCGGCTTCGTCCACCTCCGCCACCAGCTCCGCGCGCCCCGTCTCCAGCACCCGGCGCAGGACGGTGTGCGCGCCGGGGGGCGGCGCGTAGGGCATGGACTTCTCCAGCTGGGCCTGGAGCGTGTCGCTGCGGGCGCGGCGCTCCACGCGCTCCAGGTGCTCGCCGTCCTCGCCCAGCATGTCCACCAGGCAGTAGTCCGCCAGCTGCGCCACCACCAGCTCCGCCACGTTGCGCACGGTGGTGCGCCAGTCCAGGGACGTGGCCAGCCGGGTGGTGGCGTCCGTGAGGAAGCGCAGGTGGGTCTCCATGCGGCGCTGGTCGGTGATTTCGCGCACCACGCCGCCCACGCCCAGCAGCTCCGTGCCGGAGCGCACGGGGAAGTACGTGGCCAGGAAGGTGCGCGGCTCCGGGCCCACGACGTACTCCACCGGGTCGTCCACCACGGCCACCTCCGACTCCAGCACCTGGCGCAGCAGGTCCTCGATGGGGGCGCCCGCCGGGCCCATCAGCTCGCGGGGGGTGAGGCCCAGGTGCTTCTCCAGGGGGATGCCGTTGTTCTCCGCGACGACCTTGTTGAGCCGCACGTAGCGCAGGTCCTGGTTCACGAAGCCCATGCCCACCGGGGACGCGGCGAAGAAGGCCTCCAGCATGGCCGCGGACGCGTCGCGCTCACGCAGGGCCTCGCGGGCCTCGCGGTACAGCCGGGCGCTCTCCACCGCCAGGGCGGCGCGGCGCGCGAACTCCGTGGCGTAGCCCAGGTCGCGCTTCGTGTAGAGGCGCGCGGGCGACGCGGAGACCAGGTTGATGATGCCGAAGCGCCTGCGTCCCACCGCCAGGGGCAGGAGCATGGACGAGCGCGGCGCCAGCGCCTCCAGCAGCTGGCGGTGCTCGGACGAGAGGGACACCGCGTCCAGCCACGGGGGCGTGATGTCCGCGATGAGCACGGGCTTGCCCCGCGCGAACACCCGGGCGAGCGGCGAGTCCGAACCGGCCTGTGGTGGGAAGGACAGGGTCTGGTCCAGCAGCGACTGCTTCCTCGGGTCCCTCGCGCTGACCGCGAGCCGGTGCAGCGCGCCGTCCGACCCCAGCACGTCCACCATGCAGTAGTCCGCCCACTCCAGCGTGGCCAGCCGCGCCACGGCCTTGAGCGTCGTCTCCCAGTCCAGGGACTCGGCGAGCAGCCGGCTCGCCTCGCTGACGAAGAACTCCGCGCGCTCGGTGGCCTTGCGCTCGGTGATGTCCACGTTGATGTTCACCGCGCCCACCAGGCCGCTCTCCGCCGAGTACAGCGGCGCGGACGAGTTGAGGATGGTGCGGCGCGCGCCGTCCCTCCCGACGATGTCCACCTCCTCGTTGGAGACGGTCTGCCGGGTGCGCAGCGTGCGCGCCACGGCCCACTCCTCGCCGCGCAGGCGCCTGCCGGTGCCGGGCCAGTACGCCTCGAAGGTGCCGAAGTGCTCCAGTTGCATCCGCGCCAGCGCGGCCTGGCCCCACAGCGCGCTCGCTGCGGCGTTGGCCGCGAGCAGGCGCCCCGCCGTGTCCACGATGACCACCCCCACCGGCAGCAGGTGCAACACCGTGCGCAGCCACTCCTGCGGCACGGGTGTGGACTCCGCCAGAAAGGTGCCAGTCGGCTCGGACATGGGCGCGGAGCCCCCCTCCCCCGCGGGAGGCTCTACGGTGGGGGTGGCGGGGGACCGGGACCACCCGACCCGGGTTCCATCCGGCTTTCCGGGAGTTGGCACCGGCCTCCACCCGGAGGCAGGGCAGGGGGCTTGATTCGGAGCGGCCGACGGGGCGTCATTCGGGGCTTTCGTTCACGGCCGCGCTTCCAAGCGGCCGGGCTGCAAGGACCGGTGGATGGGAATCGCGTGCGTGGTGCTGGACTTCGATGGGACCTTCACGGACGTGCTGGCGGAGGGCGAGCCCTTCCTCAAGCACTTCCAGGACGCGCTGTACGGGGTGCTGGGGCAGGACGCGTCCCAGGCGTGGGCGGAGGAGGTCGCCGCGCTGCATGAGGGCGTGGACCAGTACGGCTGGGAGGTGGCGGGGCGCATCGTGGCGCCGGCCACCGCGGACCCCTACCTGACGGCCACCTGCACCGCGCACCGGCTGCTCAAGCGCTTTGGCAAGGGCGACGACGAAGCGCTGCGCACGGACACGGTGCAGACGCTGTACCGGGAGGCGTACCGGCACTCGGCGACGGCCTTCAAGGCGGAGGCGAAGGAGGTGCTGGAGGCGCTGCTCGCCACGGGCCTGCCCGTGTCGGTGGTGACGAACGCGCACACGGAGCTGGTGGAGGCGAAGCTGGACAAGCTGGCCCCCAAGGGCCGCGAGCGGCTGAAGGTCTTCGGCGACGCGCGCAAGTTCCAGCTGGAGGACACGGAGCCGAAGGACGCGCGCTTCGACGCGCTGCCGGAAGCGCTCCACCTGGACGGCGTGCTGGGCCGGCCGGTGTACCTCAAGCGCGGGCGCTACTTCTCCGCGCTCAAGCGCATCTGGGACGCCACGCACACGGGCCCGGAGTCCACGCTCGTCGCGGGTGACATCTTCGAGCTGGACCTGGCCATGCCCGCCGCGCTGGGCGCGCACGTGCAGCTGGTGGAGCGCGCCAACGTGATGCCCTACGAGCGCGCCGCAGTGCAGCGCCTGGGCACGCGTGGCAGCGCGGACAAGAGCCTGCGCGCCATCCTGCCCCGGCTGCGCTGAAGGGGCGCGGTGGCCCACCGCGGGCAAACGAAAAGCCCCGCCTCCCTTCTGAAGGGAGGGCGGGGCTGTCCGTCAAGGCACCGCGCGTGGGGCGCGAAGCTTAGACCTTGGCGCCCGGGGTCGCCTGGAACACGTCGTTGAACTCGGTGAACGCCTTGTTGATGTTCGCCTTGATGTCGGCGGTCAGCTCGCGCTTGGCGACCAGGTCGGAGACGATGTTCGGGTACTTGCTGTCCACGAACTCCAGCATCTCCTTCATCCAGCGGACCACGTCGCCCACCGGCACCTGGCGGATCCACCCGCGCTTGCCGGCGTCGTCCTTGTTGGTCGCCGCGTAGATCTGGATGACCTGACGCTCGACGGAGAGCGGCTCGTACTGGCCCTGCTTGAGCAGCTCCACCATGCGGGCGCCGCGCGCCAGCGTCTCCTGCGTGGCCTTGTCCAGGTCGGAGCCGAACTGGGCGAAGGCGGCCAGCTCGCGGTACTGCGCCAGCTCCAGCTTCATGGAGCCTGCGACCTGCTTCATGGCCTTGATCTGCGCCGCGGAACCCACGCGCGACACGGAGAGACCGACGTTGATGGCCGGACGGACGCCGGCGAAGAACAGGTCCGTCTCCAGGAAGATCTGCCCGTCGGTGATGGAGATGACGTTCGTCGGGATGTAGGCGGACACGTCACCCGCCTGCGTCTCGATGATGGGGAGCGCCGTGAGGGAGCCCGCGCCCTCCTCGTCGGACAGCTTGGCGGCGCGCTCCAGCAGGCGGCTGTGGATGTAGAACACGTCGCCCGGGTACGCCTCGCGGCCCGGCGGGCGGCGCAGGAGCAGGGACAGCTGGCGGTACGCCACGGCCTGCTTGGAGAGGTCGTCGTACACGATGAGGCCGTGCATCTTGTTGTCGCGGAAGTACTCGCCGATGGCGACGCCCGCGTACGGCGCGAAGTACTGCATGGGCGCCGGGTCGGACGCGTTCGCCGCGACCACCACCGTGTACTCCATGGCGCCGTACTTGTTCAGCTTCTCCACCACCTGCGCGACGGTGGACTGCTTCTGCCCGATGGCGACGTAGACGCAGTAAACGCCCAGGCCCTTCTGGTTGATGATGGCGTCGATGGCGACGGCCGTCTTGCCCGTCTGGCGGTCACCGATGATGAGCTCGCGCTGACCGCGGCCCACCGGCACCAGCGCGTCCAGCGCCTTGATGCCCGTCTGCAGGGGCTCGTGCACGGACTTGCGCTTCACGATGCCGGGCGCCTTCACCTCCAGGCGGCGGTGCTCGGTGGCCTCGATGGGGCCCTTGCCGTCCACCGGCTGGCCCAGCGCGTTCACCACGCGGCCCAGCAGGCCCTTGCCCACCGGCACGGAGGCGATCTGCTGGGTGCGCTTCACGGTGTCACCCTCGCGGATGTCCTTGAACTCACCCATGATGGCGACGCCGACGTTGTCCTCTTCCAGGTTGAGGACCAGGCCCTGCACGCCGTTGGCGAACTCCACCAGCTCACCGGCGAGCGCACCCTCCAGGCCGTACACGCGGGCGATACCGTCGCCCACGGACAGCACGGTGCCGGTCTCGGCGACGGTGACCTTCTTGCCGTAGTCCTTGATCTGCTCCCGGATGATTCTGCTGATCTCGTCGGCGCGGATTTCCATGGGCGTCTAGCGTCCTTGCGGAGGGGGCGGCCTGAGGAAACGGGGATGGCCGCCGCGAATCTTGATGTACCGGGTGGCCCCCTATCACGGGCACCGGGACTCTCGCAACGCGCCACGCGCCAGGGCCTTCCCCCACCCCCGCACCCCTTTATCGCGCACGTAAGCAGGCACCCCGGACGTGAGGGGCCCCGCCTGCTCGCAAGCCCAGGGAGCCCGGCGCCGGGCCCGGCTTCAGGCGCCGGACGCGGGGAGGCCATCCTCGCGGGGCAGCCACACGATGAAGCGGGTGCCGTCCGCCGCCCCCGACTCCACGGAGATGCGCCCGCCATGGGCCAGGGCGATCTGCCGCACGATGAAGAGCGACAGCCCCAGCCCGTCATCCGCGGAGCACAGGGCGCGGTGCTTGAACGGCTCGAAGAGGGTGCCCTGGTACTCCGGCGGCACCCGGCAATCCGGGTCGTGCACCTGCACCGTCACCCCGTCGAAGCGCCCCGTCAGTTGGAGCACCACGGAGGAGGACACCGGGCCGTGGTGCAGGGCGTTGCCCACCAGGGAGTCCATCAGCTGGGAGATCCGCTCGCCGTCCCAGGTGCCCTTCAGGTCGCCGCTGGCGACGAGCCGCAGGTCGCGGCCCGGGTGGGCCCGCTGCCGGTCCGCCAGCACGCGCTCCGCCAGCTGGCCCAGGTGGACGGAGGAGGGGTGCACGGGCAGGCCGTTGGACAGCCGGGAACGGGTGAAGTCCAGGAGCTGGCGGATCAGCCGTTCCACCCGGCGCACGCCCTGGCCCACCCGTCCAACCTGTTCGGTCAGGGCTTCTGGCATCGACGGAGCGTGCTGGAGGGCGAGCACGTCGCACTGGAGCGACTGGAGCGGGGCCTTGAAGCCGTCCCCCGCCGCGTCCAGGAACTGGTCGCGGAAGTGCTCCATCCGCATCAGGCGCTCCTCGGCGGCCTTGCGGATGCTCACGTCCCACACCGCGCCCATGCGCACCGAGCGGCCCTGGAACGTCGCCGGCCGGCCCATGACCTCCACGGGGATGCGGCGGCCGTCGCGGTGGAGCACGGCCAGTTCGTACGGGGCCTCCACGCCGCGGTCCATCACGTCGCGCGCGGGGGCGCGGAACTCCGGCGCCACGCAGTCCAGGATGTTCCGGCCGACCAGCTCCGCCGTCTCGTAGTAGCCCATCAGGCGGCCCAGGCCGGGGCTGATGTCCAGGAACTGCCCGCGGTCGTGGAAGAAGTACCCGTCGCAGGAGATCTCCACGATGGAGCGCATGTGCTCCTCGCTCGCGCGCAGCGCCGCCTCTTCGCGCAGGCGCGCGGAGGAGTCTCGCAGGAGCAGGAGCACGCCCGAGGAAGGGGCCGCAGGCATGGCGCTCACGGTCAGGTGGCGCAGCGTGCCCACCTCGCCGAAGCGGCCCGACACCAGCTCCTCCGCCACGCGCTCACCGGACTGCGCCCGCGCCAGCAGCGGAGACAGCGGCGGCGCCAGGCCGGGCCACGCCTCCGAGAGGAAGCGCCCCACGCACAGCTGCGCCGGGCGGCCGCTCAGCGAAGCCAGCAGGTCGTTCATCCAGACGAGGCGGGAGTCCCCGTCCACCAGCGCCACCCCCCAACCCGGCGCGTTGAGCAACGCACCCAGAAAGGGCAGGGTTTCCTCGGGAACCCCCGGGGACGGAAGGGCTCCGGGAAGCCGTTGGAACACAGGCTGCGACATGGGCGGGTGGTCTCGGAAAACGCGGGCTTGTCCGCGTTGCCCAGAAGTATACCCATTCCCAGAGCGGACGGGAAATACAGGTTTGACTAGGACTACGGGGCAACCCTGACAACCCGGCACGTCTGCCGCACCGGGAGTGAGGGAGGGGTTACTTCAGCTCGCGGCGCAGCTGCTCCAGCTGGGTGCGCAGGGTGCCGTCGTAGAGGGTGCCACCGACCTGCGCGGCCACACCGCCGAGCAGGGACGGATCCACCTTGGTCTCCAGCACGACGTTGCGCTGGGTCAGCTGCTGGAGCGACTGCTGGAGCTGGGTGAGGGCGTCCGCGGAGAGCGGGGCGGCGCTGGTGACCTGGCCCCGGACGCGGCCCGCGCGGGCGTCCGCCATGTCGCGGTAGAGCCGGGCGATGTCGGGCAGGTAGCCCAGGCGGTTGCGGTCCACCAGCAGGCGCACCGCGTTGGCGAGCGCGGGCTCCGCGGGGGAGGGCATGGCCTGGAGCAGGGCCTCCACCACGTGGCTGCGCTGGGCGCGGCTGTAGGCGGGGTTGAGCAGCACGTCCGACAGGTCGGGGCTCTGGCCCACGACAGCGGCGAAGGCGTTGAGCTGCTCCGCGACGGCGTCGGTGCGGTTGCCTTCCGCTGCGACGTCGAGGATGGCGCGGGCGTAGCGGCGGGCGATGGAGACGTTCACCATGACGCTGGCGCCCTTAGCATGGGGCGTCCCTGGCGGCAATGATGCCGGCGCCATGCGTTGGATCTCCGTGGCCGCTTGGGGCCTCCCGAGGTCTGGAGAGAGCGGGCGGGGAAGCGTCCCCGGGTGGGCGCTCCGGGTGTGTGCTGGTGGCCGCCCCCAGGCCCTTGAAGGCAGGCCGGCGCCCGGCAACGGACGGCCGGGGTGCGACAGGACTTGGCGGAAGTGGGCGCTTACCCGTAGCGTGGGCCCCACCCTCGCCATGCAAGAACCTGTCATCGGCATCGACCTGGGCACCACCAACAGCGTCGTCGCGACCGTGGAAGAAGGACGCCCGCGCCTCATCCCCTCACGTGCGGGAGGACGCCTCACGCCCTCGGTGGTAGGCCTCACCCGGGCGGGCGACCGCCTGGTGGGGCAGCCGGCCCAGGCCCTGGGGGAGGAGCACCCGGACGCGGTGGTGTGGGCCACCAAGCGCTTCCTGGGACGCCGCTACACGCCAGAGCTGGTGCAGCAGGCGAAGGCGGTGGTGCCGTATCCCCTGGTGGCCGGCCCCACGGGCGACGTGCGCGTGAAGCTGTCCGGCCGCGTGCTGCCCGCGACGCAGGTGTCCGCCTTCATCCTGGGCGAGCTGCGCCTGGACGCGCAGGCGCACTTCGGACGTGACGTGCGCAAGTGCGTCATCACTGTCCCCGCGAACTTCGACGACAACCAGCGCCAGGCCACGCGGGAAGCGGCGGCCATCGCGGGGTTGGAGGTGGTGCGGCTGGTCAACGAGCCCACCGCGGCGGCGCTGGCGTACGGCCTGTCCCGCGGCTTCGAGGGCAGCGCGCTGGTGTTCGACCTGGGCGGCGGCACCTTCGACGTGTCCATCCTGGACGTGAAGGCGGGCGTCTTCGAGGTGAAGGCCACGGGCGGCGACCACGCGCTGGGCGGCGAGGACTTCGACCAGCGCATCGTCCAATGGCTGCTGGCGCAGGTGGAGGACGCCTTCCAGGAGGCGGTCTCCAAGGACGCGCAGTCGCTGCGGCGCTTGAAGGTGGCGGCGGAGGCGGCCAAGCGCGAGCTGACCGAGTCCGAGGAGGCCCTCATCTCCGTGTCCGGCCTGGGCGACCACACGGCGGGCGTGAAGCGCTTCACCGAAATCAACACCGCGCTCACGCGCAGCTTCTTCGAGACGCTGTCGGAGCCGCTGTCGCGCCGCTGCCTGGACGTCTGCAAGAGCGTGATGGCGGAGGCGCGGATGGATCCGCGCTCGGTGGACGTGGTGCTGCTGGTGGGCGGGATGACCCGCGTGCCGCTGGTGCGCCGGCTGGTGGCGGACTTCTTCGGCCGCGCGCCCTCCACGGACGTGCACCCGGACGAGGCCGTGGCGCTGGGCGCCGCGGTGCAGGCGGACGAGCTGGTCCGTCAGGCGGGGCAGGCGCTGCTGTTGGACGTGGCCAGCCAGAGCCTGGGCGTGGGCGTGATGGGCGGCCGGGTGAAGCGGCTCATCCCCAAGAACACGGGCGTACCGGTGGTGGCGAGGGACATCTTCTTCCCGGGCACCTCCGGCCAGTCCGAGGCGCGCATCCCCGTGTATCAGGGGGAGAGCGAGTTCCAGGACGAGAACCACAAGCTGGGCGAGGTGGTCCTCAAGAACCTGCACGTCGCCAACCGCGGGGAGACGCCGCTGGAGGTCGTCTTCGAGTTGTCCGGCGAGGGCATCCTCTCCGTGCAGGCCACCGACCTGACCTCCGGCCACATGGAGCTGGTGCGCCTGGAGGCCCGGGCCGGCCTGCCGCAGGGCGAGGCGGAGAAGCTGGGCCAGGAGCAGTCCCACTACGCCCAGGCGCAGGGCGTGGTGGACGCGCGCAAGGCGGAGGAGACCTTCCGCAAGCTGTTGGAGCGCGGGGAGAAGCTGGCCCGCCTGCTCCAGCAGAGCGCCCGGGAGAACCCCAGCCCGGAGGCCGAGTCGGCCGTGGGCACCGTGCAGCAGCTGCTGGTGGGCGGCAAGGACGCGCTGGCCGCCGGTGACGCCGCGCAGTGCGCCCTCATTGCCCGTCAGCTCACGAAGTTGCTGTCCGGCCGCGCGGAGCCCCGCGGCTGACGTCCCCCGGCGCACGGAAGAGGCGTCCACCAGCTCACGTTGTGGCGCCGGGTCCGTGGTGCCTTCCCTGGAGTCCGCGTATCTCCGGGAGTCATGACGACCCCCGGCTTTTCTCCTCGCCCGAGAGATCTGGTCTTCGTGGTGGACGACTCGCGGACCGCGCGGGACGTGATGCGGCTGCACCTGTCGCGCATGGGCTGTGACGCGGTGGGGCTAGAGGGGGCGGACGCGTGCCTGGCGGAGCTGGCGCAGCGGACGCCGGCGCTCATCCTGATGGACCTGCACCTGGAGAAGCTCCAGGGGGACGAGGCCTGCCGCCTGGTCAAGGCGCACCCTGCGGGGCGCAACGTCCCGGTGGTGATGTTCACCGCGGCGGATGAACCCCATGAGGTGATGCACTGTGGGCGCGCGGGCGCGGACGACTTCCTGCCCAAGCCGGTGAGCCAGGAGGCGCTGGCGGCGAAGGTGGCCGCGGTGCGGTTGTCGCGTGAGCGCGCCTGGACGGGCCCTCCGCGCGGCCGGGGCGTGCTGCTGGTGGAGGGCGGCCGGTTCCTGCACACCTTCCTGGGCGGAGCGCTGGAGCACGAGGGGATGCACGTGCTCTACGCCAAGGACCTGGATGACGCGGCGGCGCAGGCCGTGGCCCAGGGCGAGCGGCTGGACGGCTTCGTGGTGGACGTGTCGCGGCTGCCTCGGGAGGCCCTGTCGCTGGCCACGCGCCTGCGCGAGCAGTTCCCACGCAAGCCGCTGGTCCTGATGTCGCGGGTGGAGGAGGCACCGGACGTGCTGGAGCGCGCGCAGGAGCTGAGCGGCGCGCCGCTGTTGCTCAAGCGGCAGCTGGGCGCGGACGAGCTGCTGGCGAAGGTGCTGGCGCGCCTGTCGCAGGGCACGCTCCCCTTGAGGGCCGCGGAGCGGGTGCCCTTTTTCACCGTGGTGGAGTTCAACACGCCGGGTGGCCCCACGCTCAGTGGCTTCAGCCATGACGCCAGCCCCCAGGGCCTCTTCGTACGCACGCTCACGCCCGCGCGCGAGGGCTCGAGGCTGTCCCTGCGCCTGGTGATGGCCGGCCAGCGCACGCCCTGCGAGGCGCAGGCGGTGGTGGCGTGGTGCAACCCGCCCGGGATGGGGAGCGCGTTCCGCTCGCAGACGGGCATGGGCCTGCGGCTGGAAGGCATGGACGCGCAGCTGCAGCAGCGCTTTGTGCGCTTCGTGCCCCAGTCCCTCGGTTTTCCCACCGCCAGTCCCGTGCGCGCCTCAGGTTTCTGAGAGCGGCGGGTGACCCCGCGCGCCTCCCAACCCCCCGCAATCACGGACAGAAGCGACGGGATTCTCCCCTGGCATGGGCGTGGCAAAGCGCCGAGCCCCGCGAGGCAGTCGACTTTCGAGGGAGGATTCACGCATGCGTCTACGTCTTTTCGGAACGGTGGGGCTCACGCTGCTGGCGGTGGGGTGCGGTGACGGGGGCAAGGCCCCGGAGGGCCTGGACAACGAACCCGTGCAGCAGTCGCTGAAGCTCACGACCTTCGACGACTGCTCGGCGCTGGAGCAGTACATCGAGGACACCGCGACGAAGCAGATGCGCGCGAACCTGGAGCAGCAGAAGCCCGGTTATTGGGATCGCTTCGGCCGGGGGACGCGCGGCGGCGTCGTCTTTGGCCCCATGCCCGCGGAGGACTCGGCGGGGGGCGGCGTGAACGCCGGCGCCGGTGGCGGCCAGGCGCCGAATGACTCCACCGGCACCAACAACCAGGTGGAGGGCGTGCACGAGTCGGACTTCGTGCAGAACGACGGCACGCGCATCTTCGTGCTGTCGGGCAACCGGCTGTACGCGCACCGCTCGTGGCCCGCGGAGCAGCTGACGCTGGCGGCGACGCTGGAAGTGGAGGGCTGGCCCCGGGAGATGCTGCTCGACGAGAAGAACCGGCTGGTCATCGTCTCGCAGGTGGCGCTGTCGCTGCCGGGCACCCCGACGAAGGTGGGCGGGGGCGTGGGCGGGGGCATGGTGCCCGTCGCGGACATGGCCTGCTACGGCTTCGGCTGCGGCTACTACAACGCGGACAGCACCAAGGTGACCACGGTGGACGTGTCGGACGTGGCGCACCCCACGGTGGTGGATCAGGTCTACCTGCCCGGCGTCTTCAACCAGGCGCGCCGCGTGGACAGCAACGTGCGGCTGGTGCTGTCGGACGCGTTCCGCTGGCCGGAGGACGTGAAGTTCTGGGTGGAGTACTCGGAGGACCTCTACAAGGACGAGGGGAAGCTCACCAAGACCATCGACGCGCTCATCGTCGAGAACGAGAAGCGCATCCGCGCGAACACGCTGGACCAGTGGTTGCCCGCGGGCCGGCACGTGGACGCGGACGGGGTGACGACGGCGCTGCCCACGTCCTGCGGTGACTTCTACCGGAGCAACGCGCCGTCCGCGCTGGGCTTCGTGACGGTGGCCTCGCTGGACCTGGACGCGCGCACGGCGGCGCCGGGGCGCACCAGCCTGGTGGCGGAGCCGGGCACGGTGTACGCGTCCAAGGAATCGCTGTACCTGGCGCACTCGCACTACTGGTGGTGGCCGCAGCCGGGGCAGAAGGACTTCACCTACCTGCACAAGTTCGACCTGCGCCAGCCGGGCCGCGCGGTGTACGCGGGCTCCGGCACGGTGGAGGGCACGCCCGTCAACCAGTTCGCCCTGGACGAGTACCAGGGCGTGCTGCGCATGGCCACCACGGTCACCACGCGCCTCCCGGAGCCGGAGCACCAGGACTGGTGGTGGGGCCGCACCACGACGGCCAGCCGCGTGACGACGCTGGGCGTGAAGAACGGGCAGCTGGCGGAGCTGGGCCGCAGCGAGGACCTGGCCGAGGGTGAGCGCATCTTCAGCGCGCGCTTCGCGGGCCCGCGCGGCTACGTCGTCACCTTCCTCCAGGTGGATCCGCTCTTCACCTTCGACCTGAGCGACCCGGCCCACCCGCGCAAGGTGGGCGAGCTGAAGGTGCCCGGCTTCTCCACGTACATGCACCCGGTGGGTGACCACCACCTGCTGACGATGGGCATCCACACGGAGCCCAACGGCGGCTGCTGCGGGACGAGCACGCTGAAGCTGTCCCTCTTCGACGTGAGCGACCTGGCGAACCCGAAGGAGGCCGCCACGCAGCTGGTGGGCGAGGCCTACGGCTGGAGCGAGGCCCTCTACGAGCACAAGGCCTTCAACTACTTCGCGGCCAAGGGGCTGGTGGCCATCCCGTTCACGGACTACTCGAGGTCCTACTCGTCCTATGAGAACTACTGGCAGGGCTTCCGCACGGAGCTGCGCGTGTTCCGGGTGGACCTGGCGGCGGGCATCTCCCCGGTGGGCGCGGTGCCCATGTCGGACCTGTTCAAGACCACGGGCATGCCGCAGTGGAGCTACTACTACGTGCCGGATGTGCGCCGCAGCGTGATGGCGGATGACTACGTCTACGCCATCAGCGACGCGGGGGTGCGCGTGTCGAAGGTGGACAGCCTCCAGACGCCGCTCGTCACGGTTCCGTTTCCGGTCAGCACTCCCTGACGGGGCGGGCGGGCGTCAGACGGGGTCGGGGAT
>NZ_RAWQ01000181.1:0-22848 GCF_003668965.1 Corallococcus sp. AB030 | reverse complement strand
AGTAGCGGATCCGCTTGGCCGAACCGACCGCGTCAACGCCGCGAACTCGAATCGCCGCTCCCTGACAGCTCACCAGGGCGATCCGCTTGGCCGACCCTCATGCGATCCATGGCCCCGGTCCTTGACACTTCGAGCGGGACACCGGCACCCGGTACATCGAGTACCGCCGCGACGGGCAACCCATCGGTGTCGAGGACCCGGAAGCCGGAATGAGTCTCCCCAGGTAGCGAGCCCACCATGAGCACCTTCGACGACGACATCCTCGCCCATGACACGCGCCTCCTCGGCATGTACGTGGGCTACGTCACCAGCCGCGACGACGAGGCGCAGCTCGGCCGCGTCCGCGTGTGCATCCCCGGTGTCCTCGAGCCCGAGTCCGCCTGGGCCTGGCCCCTGGGCACCTCCGGGGGCGGCGCCAAGGAC
Organism: Corallococcus sp. AB030; assembly: GCF_003668965.1. Taxonomy (NCBI): domain Bacteria; kingdom Pseudomonadati; phylum Myxococcota; class Myxococcia; order Myxococcales; family Myxococcaceae; genus Corallococcus; species Corallococcus sp. AB030. The sequence continues at coordinate 22,425 of NZ_RAWQ01000181.1, read as the reverse complement.
ACGGGCTTCTTCGCGGTGCCGCACGTGGGCGCGGAGGTGGCCGTCTTTTTCAATCAAGGGGACGTGGACGCGCCCTACTACCTCTCGGCGCACTGGGGAAAGCCGGGCGGCCAGAGCGAGGTCCCCGAAGAAGCCCAGGTGTCTCCGCCCGACAACCGCGTCCTCGCCACGCCCACCTTCCGCGTCGAGTTGGACGAGTCCGAGGGGAAGAAGAAGCTGAAGCTCACCAACCGGAAGACGGGCGACTGCCTCACCTTCGACGCGGAGGAGAACACCGTCACCCTGGAGGCCACCACCGCCCTCACCCTGCGCGCGGTCGGCGCCATCTCCTTGGAGGCCGCCCAGGTCACCATCGCTGGCCGTGTGGTGCGCCCCATCGCTGAGCCGATCTGAGGCCCGCATGCCATTGCCTATCTGCATCCACATCCCCCCGCTGCCCGAGGCGCCCACGCTCACCCTGCCTGGCGGCGCCACTTTGCAGCACCATCAGCTCCTGCAGGCCGTCCAGCCGGCGCTCGCGCCGCTCACGCCCCTCTTCGACATCATCGGTGCGGTGCTGGCCCTCGTCGAAGTCGTGAAGGCGATACCTGACGCGCTGGGGCCGCCACCGGACCCGACAGCCATCGCCGCGGCTCTGCCGAACCTGGCCGAGAAGGTGTCCAAGCTACTCCGCCTTGTCCCCCAGCTCTCGGTGCCACTCGCGGTGGTGGGCGTCATCGACATCGTCCTGGGCGAATTGGGCCACGCCCGTGGACAGCTCCTCCACCTGCAGCTGCGCCTGTCGAGCGTCGGGCAGGCCCGGCTGCGCGCCGCCCAGCTTGGAGACGCGGGCCTCCTTGCGGTGGCCGGCTGCGCGGAGGCCAACGTCGCGCAAGAGGCCGCCAATGTCGGCAAGGCCCTGGCCGCCCTCTCCCAGCTCATGGCCCTCCTCAACGTCCTCCTCGGATTGGTAGGCGGCTCCCAAGTGCCAGACTTCTCCAGCCTCGAGGGAAGCGCCCTGGAAGAGGCCATTGCCCCCCTCGACGCCATCGTCCGCACGCTGCAGCAGGTGCGCGCGGCCATCCCTATTCCATGAGGAGGACGTCATGAGTCGAGAGCTCCAGAATCTCCTCATCCCCTTCCGCAGAGACAGGAAGCGGGACTTCGCCACGGGCACCGGGGCCGAGTTGCTCGCCTCGAAGGTGCGACAGGTGCTGCTGACTGAAGGCGCCACGCCCTACTCCACCGGCGAGCTGCCCTGGCGCACCAGCTTCGGGGCCGGACTCTCGCGCCTTCGCCACCAGCGCAACGACACGGTGTTGGCGGAGCTGGCGCGCGTGTACGTCCGTGACGCTCTCGCGCGTTGGCTACCTAGCGTCCAACTCGAGTTGGTCCGCGTCGAGCAGGACGCAGCCACGCTGACGCTTCGTGTGCGCGTGCGCCAGGGCGACACGACGGCGGACTTCGACGTTCCCCTCCAGCGGGGTCCTTGAGTCGCGAGTAGCCGCCGCCGTGCGTCCACCTCACGCCGAAAACGCTGCTCATGTCCTGCTACATGCTCGTCAAACACGACTCGTGTCCTTCAGGAACGAGGGCGATCTGCCCCTTGTCGTGAATGTCCCAGCGCAGCTTCGGGCGCCCATTCTTGGTCTCCCTCACGAAGGAGGCATAGGCGAGGACAATCCGGTCTTCCTCCCACGCGGAGCGGAACTTCGGCACCACGCTGTGCTTCACCCAGAAAGCTGCAGGGGAGCGGTCACGAGTGCGGATGTTGAGCCAATTCATAGCATTGCCATGGCTGACGCTATGTAACCGGCCCCACCACAGCATTGGTTCACTCCCATCGTCCGCACCGTCAATCAGATGGATGGGACGGATGAAGTCGCGAAGTCGCCCCCCTGTCGCAAAGGGGTTCTCGAGCAGGGAGGGCAGGCTGTCCGCGATCTGCTGAACAGTAACCCGGGCGCTTGAGCGCGAGCGTGCGACTCCAGAAGCGACGCGCGGCCGAACCATTTTGCGTTCATGGTCGAGAGCAGAGCCCAGCTCGCCACCCATTGCACGCGGTGCTTCGCGGGCTGGCAGCCAAACGGGTACCAGCGTCGTCTCTGGCCCGGAAACAAAGGACGGACGTCCTGATGGAGTGGCGCCGCGCTCCGTAGCGTTGGCCTTCGATGGACGCTCGGCACATAGAACATGGTCGTAGCCAGGGTAATGCGACAGTCGCGCTACGCGGCCACCGAGTGTCCGCACCCCGTCGGTGGGCGACCTGTAAACCGGCACGCCACACCGGCCGCAGAAGCAATGGTCGACATGCTTGGTGCCGATGTCCTCAATCAGAAGGCGGGTTCCCCGAAGTAGCACCTCGTCAGGTGTATGGCGTCGGAAGTCGAACGTCGGGCAGAACCACGCTGCATCCATGCTGGAGGGCCTCCTCACGTCGAAGGGAATTCGCACGCCAGTTGCGGCACCCCATCCTACCCTCAGAGGGAGCATTCCCCCTTCAGGTAGGTCGGGAAACCGCACTCAGAGGGTCAGATGCCCCATCCAGTTGGACTGACTTACGGGGCTTGGCTGAAGCGAGCGAGGAGCGCCTTGACCCTGCTTGAGTGACTCAACTTTGCTTCGTCGCACCGGGCCGACCCAAGCCATTGTCGGACCTCCGCCGCAGGGGCAGGTGCTGCCAACTGAATCAACTGGCCTCTTCGTGTCCGAGCCGCTTCGACGAGTTCCTGCCCGAACTCGTGGTACGGCCGAGGGTTGTGCAGCCGCCAGAGCCTCCGAATGGGGAGCGCAGTGCCCCACCGCTCGACCACACCTGGATACAGGCGGACCATCTCCGGGTTTGCGATCTCGCGTGTGGAGGCGTTCGCGAGCACCGCCAGAGTGCAAACAGCAAATACCCGGCCGCATACCTCACCGGGGACCGGGCCTGCGATTTCCACGGGCTTGAGAGGAATGGCTAGAAGGACCGGATCGCCAAGGTGATAGCGGCGACCTGCATCGGCTGCATCCTGAGCCCGTGGGAAGGCTAGAACGCCCCAGTCTTCCATGTCCGTCGCATAAACATGCTTGAAGTGGATCGTGCCATTCGGCTTTATGTCCACGACGTATCCTCCGCCTGTTCGCAGGTGTAGAGCGACAGCAAGCTGCTGACTTACGGGACTTTACTGAATCGGGATAAGTACTGAAGTGCTGGAACCACGCATAGGAGTAGCGTGGCGGCGCCTGACTCGAATCGCCATCCCTATGTCCCCCTGAAGAAGTGGGTCCAAGGCCTTTGTCTCCCGGTGGAGGCCTTCGCCGACGTGCCACTTCTTCCCGCGTCCACCGACTATACCCACCGCGACTTCGACGCCCTGCGCGCGCGCCTCGTGACGCTGACGAAGAGCGTCTTCCCGGACTGGACGGACTTCGACGTCGCCAGCTTCGGCAACCTGCTCCTGGAGATGTACGCCTTCGTCGGCGACGTCCTTGGCAGCTACCAGGACAACCTCGCCCGTGAGTCGCGACTCTCCACTGCCACCCAGCGTCGCAACGTCATCGCCCTGGCGCGCATGCTTGGCTACCGGCTTCACGGCGCGCAGGCGGCCACGGCCGAGGTGGAGCTGCGCCTAGCCCTGCCTCCCGCCGCCCCCGTCACATTCCCCGCCGGCACTGTCGTCCGCACCCAGGAGGTGACAGAGGCCGCCCGCTTCCAGTTCCTCTCGTCCGTCACTATTCCGGCCGGCGCCAACCCGCCGCGCGCCCTCGCCGTGGCCGAGCACTCGAAGACGCACACCCAGCTCTTCGACGCCCGCGGCCTCGCCGACTTCGAGGCGCAACTGGACTTCGCCCCCTACCTCGACGGCTCCGCCCGCGTGTCCACCACCCAGGGCGCCTTCACCGAGGTGGACACCTTCCTCAACTCCCGCGCCTCCGACGCCCACTTCCTCGTCAGCGTGGACCAAGGAGACAAGGCCACCGTCCGCTTCGGCACCGGCACCAACGGCCTGCCACCCGCTGGCACTGTGGCGGTGGTGTACAAGACAGGTGGCGGCGCGGCCGGCAACGTGGACGCGGGCCGCCTCGTCGTCGTGGAGGGCAGCTTTCGGGACGCCCACGGCCACGCGGTGCAGGTGTCCGTCCACAACCCCGCCCCCGCCTCGGGCGGCGCGGACAGGCAGACGGTGGCCGCAGCGAAGCTGCTCGCCCCCGAGAGTCTCCGGGCCCTGACGCGCACCGTCTCCCGCGAGGACTTCGAGATCAACGCTCGGCGCCTCCCCGGCGTGGCACGTGCCCTCATGCTGACGTCCAACGAGGACGCCACCATTGGCGAGAATGCCGGCATCCTCTACGTGGTGCCCCAGGGCGGCGGAGTCCCCACGCCCGCCCTCAAGACCCAGGTGCTGAGGCAGGTGACGGAAGTCTACCCCTGCACCCTCACCTTCCAGGTGAGCGTCCAGGAGCCGGTGTACCGGCGCGTGGACGTCTCCGCGCGCCTCTTCCTGCGCCAGGGCGCCTCGGCCCAGGACATCGCCACCCGCGTCCGCCAGGCGCTGGCTGCCCACTTCCGCGTCAGCGAGCCGGACGGCACGCCCAACGCGCGCATCGACTTCGGCTTCAACCTCAAGGACGCCCAGGGCTTCCCGGCCGGAGAGGTGGCCTGGTCCGACGTCTTCAACGTCATCCGCGACGTGTCAGGCGTCCGGAAGCTGGGCGACGCGAGAATGGACCTGACACTCAACGGCCTGCCCGCGGACGTGAAGCTGACGGTGCGGGAGCTGCCGGTGCTGGGCAGCGTCACCCTGCAGGACGGGGACACCGGAGGGCTGCTCTGACATGGCCCTCCTGAATCCCAGCTTCGAAGACGCGGGCGGCCAGCCCGGCGAGGCCGCGCACTGGACGCTGACGGCGGTGACGCGCAGTGAGGACCTCGCGGGCTTCGGTGTGCCGGAGGAGGCCTGCGAGGACTTCGAGCGCTGGTACGTGTGGCGCGCCGCCCTCTCCGACGTCCCTGTGGCCCTCGCCTTCTTCTCCGGCCAGCGCGAGGGCTTCGAGGCCTTCTCTCGGGGCTGGGACAACGACGGCTTCCTCTTCGAACTACCGCCCGCACAACTCGTCCCGCACCGCTTCGAGGGCAACGTCGTCGAGACGTGGGGCCAGGGGCCCTTCCTCGCGGACTGGGCGGACGTCACCTCCGTGTCGGGCCTCTTCAGCGACTCGCCGCGCGAGGACTTCACGCAGCGCTGGCACACCAACGAGACCTACGCTTGGCGCTGGGAGGACGTGACGGCGCGCGTGGCCCTCTTCAACACGACGCACCCCACCGAGGACTTCGACACCAGGTGGCCTCTGGCCGCCACGTAGTGAGGACACCATGGCAAGCGCAGACTGGACCTACCTCAGTGGCGGACTGGACATCGCCACCGTGGACAGAGGCGTGACGGCGGGCATTGCCCGTCCCCCAGGCGGCGGCAACTTCCTCTTCGCCTTCAACTCCCTCTCCGCCGCGCAGGGCGCAGTGGGTCTCTTCGCCAACCTCCCTGACTTCGCCCCCATGACCCGGGGCGGAAGCATCCGCGGTTGCATCCAGCGCGGGCCCGGTGGAGGCCCCACCGGCTTCTCCCCCTTCCTCTTCCTCTGCGGCCAGGGCACCTCCGTCAACGACTCCGCCTACCTCCTGGGCCTCTCCGACGACGAACCGCACCGGGTGGTGCTCCGCAAGGGCGCGGTGGCCACGGGTCTTCCCGACGCGGACGGCCCCGGCGTCCTGCTGAAGTCCTCGGCCAGCTTCACCCAGGGCACCTGGCTGCACCTGCGGCTGGACGTCATTGTCAACGCCACTGGCGACGTCGTCCTCAAGGCGCTCCAGAACGACCTGGCTGCGCACCCGCTCGGCACGCCTCCCGACTGGCAGCCCGTGCCAGGAATGGCCAACTTCATCGACGACGCCCTCGGCATCAACTCCGGCAGCCAACCCCTCACCTCCGGCCGTGGAGGCTTCGGCTTCGCGGTGAAGGACGTCACCCGCCGGGCCTACTTCGACTCGCTCGAGCTCTCCCGGCAGGTGTGACGCCATGGCCCTCACCGCCTTCACCAGTCGCCTCGGCCTGGGCCAGGGGCGCATTCGGCCCCAGCGGGCCATGCCTGCCTCGGGCGAGTACCTCTTCGTACTCGGAGACGAGGAGCCTGGGCGCCGCTTCGAGTTGGCCCCCGGGGACTTCGCCGAGGTGACGCAAGCCATGGACATCACCGGCGTGGATCTGGTCCGCACCGCTTTGCGCCTCCGTGTGCCTCCAGGCGCCCCGGCGGGCCTGGCCTGGGAGGCGTCCCTCGTCGTCGACGAGGTGAAGTACGCCCGCTGCCTCGGGCGCCCCGGCCGCGAGCGCCTCGTCGGGGACATGGCCGCCAACGTCTCGAAGCTCTCCGGTGTCCACACGGTGGGTGTCCGCCTGGAACTCGTCTCCTCGTGAGGTGTCGCTATGGCCGCGGTTGAGCTGCCCGCCCTCTACGTCGACACCGTCTCCCTCTTCGCCGAGACGCGCCGCCCCCTCCTCCTCAACCGCGCTCCGGGCCCTGAGGAGGAGGACGTCCCCGTCGATGCTGCGCTGGAGTTGGAACTTGTGGACGTCGGCACGGACGGCATTGCCCGGGCGGCCACGCGCGTCTGGGTGGACGGAGTCCTCGCCTTCGCTGGCGGGGACAGCATCGAGGTGCATGCCGCCTTTGTGGGGCCCCTGGCGGAGGTGACGCAGACGGCGGACACCCTGCGTGTGGTGCTGCACCCGGCGGTGCCGCTGGCCAGCCAGGCCACCGTCTCCGTTCGCGTCGTCTCGGCCACGGCCGGCGGCGAGCACCTCCTCGACGAGACGTACACCTTCACCGTGGAGGACAGGACTGCCCCGCGCCTTGTCGGTGCGCAGGCCGTGGGGCCCAAGTCGGTGCGCCTCGCCTTCGACGAGGACGTGCGGGTGCCATCCTCGGCGCGCTTTACCTTCACGGCTCGCGGCGCGCCCGCAGTCCCAGTCACCTCCCTCGATGCCGCGGCGGACGGGCCCCTCGCCCACCTCGTCCTCGACACGGAGCTGACGCCGGACGTGGTGTACGAAGTGCGCGTGGAGGGCGTGACGGACGCGCACGGCAACCCGATGCTCGCCCCATACCACCGCGCCACCTTCGCGGGCTTCCGCCCAGCCCGGCCCCCTGCCCGGAGCTTCCAGCTCTGGGACATGCTGCCCCGCCATAACCGGCGAGACGACGTTACGGGCGACCTGCACCGCTTCATCTCCTGCCTCCAGGAGGTGACGGACTTGCTCCTCGCCGACCTGGACGCCCTTCCCGACGTCTTCGACATGGAGCGCGCGCCGGAGCCCTTTCTGGACGCCATCCTCCAGGACTTGGGAAACCCCTTCGCCTTCGAGTTGGACGTCCTCGCCAGGCGCCGCCTGGCCGCAATCCTCGTGGAGATGTACCAGCAGAAGGGCACCGCGCTGGGCCTGCGCAATGCCATCCGCTTCTTCCTCGGCATCGAGGTACGGGCCATCTCCCCCTTCGCCGCGGACACCCTCGTGCTGGCCGAGTCCGAGTTGGGCGTGGACTGGGTATTGGGCCCCTCGGAGCGCTTCGCCCGCTACGCCTTCAACGTCGAGGTGGAGCGCCCCCTCTCGCCCACCGAGCGCCAGCGCCTGCGCACCCTCGTCGAGTACGTCAAGCCCGCGCACACCCACTTCGTGGACCTCGTGGAGCCCCAGTCACCTGTCGTCCCTGCGCACTGGGAGCTGGGCATGAGTGAACTGGGGGAGACGACGACGCTGCACTGAGCGCCCTGAGGCCTGGTCCCGAGTTCTCGCACCCAGCCTTTATCTTTCCCTGGAAGGCACAAGCATGAGCGACCGGCTGGACCGCTTCAGCTAACCGCACTGTCGACGAAATCCTGTGGATTCTGCGAACAGGAGCGCACCGAAACGAACTACTGCGAGAGGAGTACCCGCCCCGCAAGACGGTCAATCGCTGGTCCCAGGGCTGGGGGAGGGACGAAACCCTCCGAGCCGTCCTTCGTGCCTTGGCACAAGTGCCTCTTCGCTGGGCTCCGGAGCTTCCGTCGTCTCGTAGGGATTGAGTACCCCAAAGATACCCTCAACCGCTCACGAGACGCTCATACGCCAGTTTACGCTCCTCCCAAATTACGCTGGAATCCAGCCGGAGCAACGGCATTGTGAGAGTTGTGCGGCCAAGATCTATCGTAGCTTCATCCCAGCCATTGGTCGCTCGACGTTGAATGTCGTCACTAACACCCTTCACGCTCGCAGAAAATGCAGCGATCGGATTCGGGTTGGACGTGGCAATGAGCCTTTCCACAACTGCGGCCAAGAGGGGTGGATTGACAACTGCGACATCCCCTAGCCGCTCCCATGTCTTCGCAGTTCCGAACGACGCCCGACAGAGGACCACGTCCACCAAATCGACGTTGCGAACGGGGCGACCGATTGCCTTCTCAACAATCGCATCAATCCGAGCAGGCGAAAGCTTTCGGAGCGCACTTAGTTGACGAAGCGCCTCCTTCACTCGACTTTCGGTCGCCGCAACCATCCGTGCCCCTTGTGGCGCAATTGATGCTTTGGCCTGAATATGGAGGGCTCTATTTTCCCTCTCGCTATACACAAGGAGGTCGATGTCGCCCCCGCCCCAGTCGATTTCCTGCGCCAGGACAACATCCGAAAGACGAGACAGGGACCGCTTCGCAACATCGATGAGGGCCGGCTCAAGATGCTCGGAAACACGTTCATCAAAAACCTGAGTATGTGCCCTATTCAAGGCATACAGCACATTCCGACTAGACAGCACTGAGCGGAGCGCATCTGGATTGAACTGAAGGGAACCGGAGAGTCGCGCAATCGGCGGAAAGAAACCATCGCCAACCTGGCTTGCCTCTCTCTCTGCAGGCGAGAACGAGAAGAATTGCATCAGATGGTCGTATTCAGCTCCCGAAAGGTTCGTAATATTCAGCACCAACCCTCCAAGAAAATTCTCCCGAAGCAGCGGCGCTGTCCACTCCATGCATTCAAAGAGCAGTTCGCGCTGACGTCGGCCATTTGAAGAACGAGCTCGGCGTGCAAATGCTTCAGCCAGCAGAAGACAAAACTCGCTAATGCCCGCCCAGGCCGATCGGAAGCGGTTGAATTTTTCCAGCGACACCCCAAACGCCGCTTCGCACCCCTCATCCGTCAATATTGGAATCTCTCGAATCCCGAGCCTGATCTCTTCGTAGAGCAGCTTGGTGATAAGCGTAATATCCACCAAGAAGTCTCCCCCTTCATGGTTGTATTTCTGCTTAATGAAACGGTCCACGAGCCCGGATAGTCGAGACTCGAAGTTCTGCCTCGACCGTAGGAAGTACGGCGTGGAGATTTCGGTAAGTGCGATATCTCGAGCTTCGAAGTAGCGAACGCTGTCGTTTATGTGCGTTAGTCTAAATCCGGACGCAGCATCTCCGCTTACCGAGTAGTACCCTCGATGAACCTCGGGCATTAGCTCACTGAAGTGGGCATATGCCAGAAGAAATGCCAGCTCCGCCAAGCATTGTGGTGTGAGCGGGCTTAGCGCATTTGCCAAATTAAGTCCCAGCGGTTCCACAGGGCAGTCGAGGAGCAGCGGGAGCAGATAGGACAGTCTATTGACTATCGCGGACCCAACATCTTCGTTCTCTCGACTCTCTGGCGAAGTCCGTGGCCCATGAAAGCGGTTATCCACAACGCCGTAGAGAGCCGAGAGCACTGTCCGAAATGGTAGTTTCAGGAGCTGCAAGGCCTTAACGTCCTTGTCCAGCTGAGCTTCCAACTCGCGGAGTGCCGTCTGAGAGTCCATGCCTCCGAATGTTACTTGGGGCCCGCCTGAAGCACAGAGCGCGATTCTCGCGTGGTGCGAGCAAGACCGGCGCCGTCTGCAGCGGCCAGGCGCTTCGTCCCCTTGCCTCGTTCGGACTTTCCGACGCAGTCCCCCGTTTCGCCAAGGCGAGGAACGCGTCGACGAAGCTCTCCTCCAGGTCCAAATCACCCCACTCCTTGAACGCCTCACCACGGCACGCAGGGCGGCTCGGGGGAGCCGTTCATTCCCCCAGCGCCTGCGCGCAGTTCGCTCACACCCACTTCGTGGACCTCGTGGAGCCCCTGTCCCATCCTCCCCGAGCACTATGAGCTGGGCATGAGTGAACTGGGGGAGACCACCGTCCTGCACTGACAGTCGCTCACCATGTCCCCGATTTCTCGCGCCATGCCTTTGCCGTCCTCTGGAGGGCGCAGGCATGAGCAACCGGCTAGATTTTTTCTTCAGGCAGCGCGTGACAGAGGCCGAGCTGGATTTGGCCTTCGCGCAGTTGGAGCAGGCGGACAGAAACCTCGCCTCGGACTTGGGCGTCCACGGCATCATCTCCGGGGCCCTGCCCGCGCAGCACGCGCCCGTGGCCAACCTCACCGTCGACCTGACGGCCCCAGCCCGCGCCTACGACAACCTCGGCCAGCGCATCTTCTTCGGCACGGGGCAGACGGTGGACTGCGCGGTGGACATCTCCGGCATCCCCACCGACGTCTCCACGGCCGGCAGTGAGCGGTGGGTGGGCATCTTCCTGCGATTCACCCGCCTGCTGTCGGAGCCGCGCACAGACGGCAACTCCCAGCAGGTGTACTTCCGCCGCGACGAGTCCTTCGAGCTGGTGGTGCGCCAGGCGCCGGAAGGCCCCGCCGGCCAGGCGCCCAAGCCCACCCTACAGCCCGACGAGTTGCTGCTGTGTGACGTCAGGCGCCGCCCCGGGCAGACGCAGATTCTCGCCGTGGACTTGGACACCTCCCGCCGGCAGTCCTTCATCTTCGCCCGGGGCACCTCCGTGGCCGTGGAGAGCGGCGCCTGGGACATCCTGAGCCCCAGCGCGCAGACGGTGCAGGCGACGCTGGACTCGGTGGACGGCGAGTTCGCCGGGCACTTCTCCGGCGACACCCGGAGACATGAAGCCAGCGACGTGGACTACGCCCCCCACGGCTTCATCACATCCACCACCGTGCAGGAAGCCGTGGACGAAGTCGTCGACAAGCTCTCCTCGGCCACCACTGGCACACCGGGCGCCTCGCGCGTGGGCGCGGATGCGGTGCCCGGCACACCCAACCTCCTGCCGGCGGGCACCGTGGATGCGCAGCTCTCCTCGCTGCTGAGCTTCGTCAACGCCCACCAGGGCGCGGCTACCGGGGCCCACCGCGCCAGCGCCATCGGCGCTTCGCCCCATGGCTACGTCAGCAGCACCAGCGTGCAGGCCCAGTTGCAAGAGGTCGTCACCCGCCTCGGTGAGACGACAGCCGGAAGCCCCGGGACGTCTCGCGTCGGAGGAGACACGCTCGCCGGGACGCCCCACTCCCTGGCCGCTGGCAATCTGCGGCAACAGGTGACCGCGCTGCTGGGTTTCCTCAATGGACACGTCACCCAGGGGGCGGGGGCCCACGCAGCCTCCGCCGTCTCCGTCGCGGACACGGGCGATCTCCTCACGGCAGGTACCGTCGAGGCGGCCCTCAACGAAGTCCTTGGGGCCTTCAGCGGCGGGCACTTCCGCGGCAACGAGACGGCGGCAGGCCAGCACAAGGTCATCGTCCAGCCCGTCCTGGGCTCCGGTCGCGTCCTGCTCTTCGACTCCCGGGGTGCTGGCAGCTCGGCCTGCCGGCTGCGCCTCTTCGCCGACAACGCCTCTGTGTGGTTCACGCTGAATGCCAACTGGAATGGCACCGCCTGGGCCCGGGACGACACCGCCCTCTCAGCTGGCGGCTTCCGCCTCTCACGCAATGAGGCCGAGTTCCTCCACGACAATAGCATGGCCGCCACCTTCTCCTCGTGGACGCGCACTTGGAGGCTGTCCATGGGCACTGCCGCCAACAACTCCGCCTTCGAGTTGACGGGCAGCGGCCTGCGCGAGGAGGGCCGCTTCGGACTGGAGTACTGCAACAGCGACACCGTCGCGCATGACTTCCTTGCTGGCGGCGGCTCGGTGACGTTCCGCAGTCGCTTTCCCACCGCGCCCTCCTCCATCACCTTCACCCCCTACGCCACCGGCGGCGGCTTCGCCGGCAACCCCACCATCCTGGTGCCGGACCGGGACGGCTTCGCCTTCTACAGCCACCAAACCATCCCCGCGCTTGGAGCCACGTACTGGTTCGGCGCGTACATCGCCATCGCCTGAGGATTCCATGGCCCTCCTCGAAATCGCCGAGACGCACGTCCTGCAGCGTTGCACGCGGTGTGACAGCAACAACCGCTCCGCCCTCGAGTCCCTGGAGGTGGGCGTCTCCCGCCGTGAGGACGTGGACGACGGCCTCGTCCAACTTCCTCCATGCGCTTCTTGCCGCTCCTCCGAGTTCCTCATCCGCGCGGCCGAAGGCGAGCCGGAGCATCCAGCGCCTGGCAGCTTCGGCCACCTGCACCGGCTCCTCGTCGGCCATCTCCACGCCGAGCTCGTCCAGCGCGGGCGCCTCCACAGGGCGCTCAAGCCGAAGGGGGGCACCGCCCCGCAGGTGGTGACGCAGCCCCTGACACAGGAGGCTCGGGAGCGCTGGTTCCCTCGGGGCCTGCGAATCGAAATGCCGCCCGACGAGTAACCCCGCGCCCCGGAGGACTCCAGCCAATAGCCATACACTGTCAGCAAAAACAGAGAACACCTGACGCCGGCCGCGCCCCGGGGCGCCCCAAACCCCTCTCCACTCCTCTTGCTACGTCTCGCGAGCAGAGCGTGTATGTCTTCGCGCGCTGCCCACTGCGCGCCAGGAGACGCGCATGGTCATCGGCATCGAAACCACCTACCTCGGCAATGAAATCCCCGGTCTCAACGGGAAGAAGGTCCGTATCTTCGCCGTGTTGCGCGGCGGACTCCGCCCGGACGCCGACCCGGATTCGAACGACTATTACGCGGACACCGACGAGAAGCTGGCTCGCCTCGGCGGCGTCACGGCCGAGGACCGCATCGACGCGGCTCCCGTCAACTGGAATGGCAGCACCAGCTTCGTACATGTCGACCCTCGCGCCATCGACCTTGAGTGCTTTGCGCACCTGAAAAAGCCGCGCGGAGAATGACTTGCCACACACGAAAAACAGAGCGCGTATGCCTCACGCGCGCCACCCAAGGCGCACGGACGGACGAAACAATGACACCCCGCAAGTCCCGCCCTGTCGGCACCGCGAAGCCCGACCCGGCCCTCGAAGAGACCCTTGAGCGCATCGCGCGCGAGACGCTGAACATCGAAACCCTGAAGACACGCAATAGCGACAGCCTCGACTTCCACGAAGTTGCGGTGTGGCGCCTGAAGGAGTCCCTCAATGCGGCCTACCAGGCCGGCCTGAGCTCCGCCAGCAGCGCCCGCAGCAAGTAGCGCCTCCTCTCACCATTCACGCTCCGCGCAGCGGGGCAGCAGCGCACGAGGGCCACCGGGCCGCCCTCGTGAACGGCAGACGTGTACCCACGGCCCGGAAAGGAAAACACCACCATGTCCCGCACCACCGCCCCGAAGAAGAAGCTGGAGTCCATGAACCTGACGGAGCTGCGCGCCCGCTACCTCGAAGTGGTGGGCGAAGAGACGCGCAGCCCCAACAAGAAGTACCTCATCCGTCGCATTGAGGAGACCCTCGCCGCGAAGAAGCGGCGTAGCCCCACCCACCGGGCGACGGCCACGCCTCCCAGCGCACCTCCGGCGCCTGCGCCACAGGCCGCCTCCACGACGGACGTCACGCAGCATGCCCACGGGCGCGGACGCTTCGCTGGCCTGTCCGTCCAGGAGCTGCAGGCGAAGTACCTCGAGGTCGTCGGACGGCCGACGGGCAGCAGCGACGTCGACTACCTCAAGTGGAAAATTCGGGAGGCGGAGGCTGGACGAGTCACCGTGGGCCCACGCCCGGAGCGCGAGGCGAAGGTGCGCGAGGACGGCAAGCGCATCATTCCCCTCTCCTTCGACGCAGAGGCGCTGGCGGCCCTGGACAAGGCCTGGCGCGACGCGGGCCTTCCGAGCCGAACGCGCTTCTTCATGCGCGCAGTGCACCGCGAACTCAAGGCGATGGGTGCCACCGAAGCCGCCGCGCACTTTGCCCCGAAAGAGGGGTGAGGCCCGCCATGGCGACGAGGCAACAAGCCACCGAGGCTCGCGTGTCGGTGGCGCTTCGCAGGGCGCTCGCGGGGCGCCCACGGCCCAACACAAGGGCGACATGCCTCACGCCACCCGAAGGCGCAAGGGGAAGAGGCCCCTGCAAAGGCATACCCACCCACAAACACAAGTCACAAACCACTACAGAGGACTTGATACACCCGCCAACCAGAGCGCGTATGCCTTTCGCGACGGGCAACAAAGCACCGCGCCAACCAACAGGAACACCGATTATGAGCGCCACGGCCTCCACCTTCCACGTTGTCCCGATGAAGGTGATTGAGTTCAGCAGCGCCGAATTGACCCTGAACCTCGGCAAGAGCCGTTCCGGCACGCCCCAGCCGCAACTGGACATCTTCCTTCCGTCCGGCGCCACCCACCGGAAGATGAGCGCGTTGCTCCACACCTTCGCCGCCAGTCTGGAGCTGAACACCCCTGCCAGCGAGCGGTGGATCGTGCAGAGCGAGCGCCTCTCGGAGCCGAACCGCGGTCGCATCTACCTGGAGCTGGCTGAAGGGGACCATGCCGAGGCCATGCGCGGGATGATGCTCCTCAACACCCTGCTGGGCTGAGCGGTGCAAAGGGCAATCCGCGTCGGAGCACCGCGCGGATTTCCCCGTCCCGCCTGCCGAGGCAATCACACACGCTGGAATTCCGCCTACCGCCCCCCAGGACGGGCGGACTGGCCGCACTCCTCCACAGGCGCCCGGCGCGAAACCCAGCGTGTTCTCGCGACTATCCAAGACACACCCAAATCTGCCTTCCTGACCATCGAAGTGGACTTGCTTCATTCGCACACCAGAGCGTGTATGTGTTTCGCGACGGGCGCCGCAGCCCCGCGCGAATGCGAGAGGCAAACCCCATGAAGACGCTCCGGTTTGGGATTGAGATTGAGACGGTTGGCGCCAGCCGCCAGAAGCTGGCCCACGCGATTCAGGGCGCGGTGGGTGGGCAGGTTTCCGGCGACTACCGGGGCTGGCAGGTGACGGACGCCCAGGGCCGCACTTGGAAGGTGGTGCCGGACGGCTCGCTGAGCGGGGGCGAGTACAGCGGCGAAATTGTCTCCCCCATCCTCACCTACCAGGACATGGACGCCTTACAGCAGGTGGTGCGCGCCGCGCGCGAGGCCGGCGCCCGCGCTGACTCGTCGACGGGCATCCACATCCACGTCGACGGCAGCCGCTTCGACGCCAAGGGCGTCACCAACCTCGTGAAGATGGTGCACAAGCAGGAGCGCCTCCTGGAGACGGCCCTCGGGGTGAGCGCGGCGCGACTGGCCCGGTACTGCCGGCCCATCGACGCGGCCTTCATCCAGCGGCTGGAGGCCCGGCGCCCGCGCACCCTGCAGGAGGTGAATGAGGCTTGGTACGGACGCCGCAACCTCTCCCCGCAACGCTACGACCAGAGCCGCTACCATGGCCTCAACCTCAACAGCCTCTTCTTCCGAGGCACCATTGAATTCCGGTACTTCAACGGCACGGTGCACGCGGGCGAGGTGAAGGCCTACGTCCAACTGGTGCTCGCCCTGGCCGCCCGGGCCCTGGCCTCGAAGGCCGCCTCCAGCAAGCGCCGCGATTTCAACCCCGCCACCGCGAAGTACGACTTCCGGGTGTTCCTCCTCCACCTGGGCCTCATCGGCGAGGAGTTCAAGACGGCCCGCACCCACCTCCTCAAGAAGCTGGAGGGCAGCGCAGCCTGGAAGGGCCAGCGCCGCGACAGGCGCGGCTCGGGAGGGGAGGAGGACGGCTCGCCCGGCAGCGAGGGCACACAGGGCGGCAGCAACGGCGCCCAGGGCAGCACCCATGAGGCCCTGGCCGCCTGAAGCGGCCTCAACGCCGGGCCCCCTCGGGGCCCTGGTCAGCCACGACAACGGCGGGCCACGCGCCCGCCTTCCACGAGAGAATCCCCATGCTCTACTTCGCCTACGGCTCCAACCTCGACAGGGCCCAGATGCGCACGCGCTGCCCTGGCGCCACCGTCGAAGCTCGGGCCACCCTGCCCGGCCACACCCTCGTGTTTGGCGGGTACAGCCGCCGCTGGGGTGGTGCCGTCGCCAGCCTCCAGCGCGTGCGCGGTGCCCACGTCGAGGGGTTGCTGTATCGCCTCACCCCGGAGGACTTGCGCGCCCTCGACGTCTTCGAGGGGCACCCCTTCTCATACCGGCGCTCCACGCGACTGGTGGCGGACAGGACCGGCCACCGCCGCCGCGCGTTGGTGTACCTCCAGCCCGAGGCGCGCTTCGAATCCTGGCCTCCCGCCGCCCGCTACTTCCTCGTCCTCTGGCACGCCTACGGGCGCCTGGGCTTCAACCGTGCCGCGCTCGCGGACGCCCTGGGTGGTGCGGCGTGAAGCGCGCTTCAACCTCAGCCACGCGCGTCTTCGTCTACGGGACGCTGCTGTCTGGCCAACCCAACCACGGCCTCCTGCGTGGCGCACGCCTCATCGGTCCGGCGCGGACACGTCCCCGCTTCACCCTCTACGACTACGGGCCCTTCCCCGCTCTCTCGGCCGGGGGCAAGCACGCCGTCAAAGGAGAGGTGTACGAAGTCGACGCGCTCATGCTGGCTGCGCTCGACAGGCTCGAGGGCCACCCTCGCTTCTACCAGCGCACGTCCATTGCCCTCGACCGTGCCGGCCGCGTCGAGGCATACCTGCTTCCCAAGGAGCGGTTGGCTGGCCGCCCCATCATCGAGTCCGGTTGCTGGCGTCGGCACCTGAAGGAGAGGAAGTCATGGTAATTGTCATGCGCGACGGGCGTGTCCTCCAGGGCACTGCCGTCCAAATCGTGAAGGGAATGCAGGACATCGCCTTCGGCGTGGAGCGCTTGTCCTTGGGCGAGTACATCAACTGGGTGGTAGGCAACGCCCAGCGCTTCGAGTCCACCGAGTTGCGCGTACAGGGCGAAACCGACGAGGAGAAGGCCGCCTCGCTCGTGGATGAGATGCTGCGTGAGGGCCTGGCGGCGCGGGGATGAGTCAGGCTGTCATGGCATGCCCATGCGGCCTGAACCCATCCGCCCGCCAAAGGCTCCTGTTTCACCGGATGTTTCACACACGGCTGGAAAGCGCGCCTCATGCGTGGTGCTCGCCACTGCGGAGAGGCAGCTTTCGCGCAGCGAGCAACTCACTCCCGCAGTGCTTCCTGCACCGGAGTATTAGCGCACAGCGAGTCTTGGGTCTCCGCGAGCTTTAACACCTCCTCGGCGCCAAGCACGTGCAGCACCGCGGTCTCTGCTCGTCGGTACTCCGCTTTCGCCCTTTGTCCCCCAAGGCGCCCCCTCCTCCACTTAAGCACTGCTCGACTACGACACATGCCCAGAGGATGGTAATCATCACCCGCCGTCCCAACGCGCATTCGCCCCGAATACACAGCAATGCGATCAAAGCCACGCATGCACAAAATCCCGCGCACTCCCATTTCGAAGGCTCACGGCGCACCTCCCTCCACGAAGGAACCGCTGCGCCCGTCCGCTCGGAAGCCCACGGGCTCTCTTGAGTCGTCCTTCCGCGCCGCCCTCGATGAGGAGGTGGCGCGCCCAATCGCCAGCCTCGTCGCGAGACTGGCCCAGGTGGCGAAGCGCCTCGCCCCGGGGCCCCAGCAGGCAGCGTCGCGCCAGCACCCAAGCCACGACGCAAGGCCTCTGCCCCCCGCGCAACCGCAGCGCCCGCTCCCGCTCCCGCTTCCCGCGCCTACGGCCAGGGCATGCGCCGTCATCGGATGCAAGCGCCCCCACCGTAGCCAGGGCTACTGCGCGGCGCACTACCAGAAGCGGCGCCTCATGGTGGCCACGGACCGCCTGCACTCCGCTTGGGTGGAGGACGCCGCGCCTCACAGCGTCCCCGAAGTCATTCTCCCGCGCGGACGCAGGCCCAAGGCCGACGCCGCGCCTGCTACACCGCCCCCCACCGTCACCCCGGCCCCTCGCATGTGGGTGCGAAAGAAGGGGGCAGCAGGCGCGGACGGCACCTCCGAACCTGGGGCGCCAACGCCAGTTGGGCAACCGGAAACGAGTCTCCTCGCGTCGGAGCGCGAGCGCGCCACGGCCACCGCCCAGCGCTGGGCCAGCGAGTTCCGCTCGCAGACGCGGCGCGCCTGAAGCGCCCCCGCCCGCGCCAGGCCCCCTCCTGCCCCGGGAGGGGCGCCCGTTCCCGCGCGGGGGCGTCAGGGCCGTCCGTCCGGTTCGACGGGGGCCAGGCGCCCGTCCACCGTGACGCGAAGCACGTGGGCCGGAGCGAATGCGCCAGCCCGGCCACACACGACTTCATCGAGTCGCTGATTCGTCGTCCCCACGACGAGGTCCCCCGCATCATCCAGCGCGTATGCCATCGGTGCACCTGGGAGAGTCACCCAAGGCGTGGCGCGCCACCGCCCCTCAGACTCGTCGACACGCACCAGCCGCCCCGCACCGCCAGCCAGGTGTGCAAGGCCCTCCACCACCACGAGGGTGCCGTGCATCCGCACCGCTTGCAGGGGGTTGGCCTGGGGTTCCTCCAGCACCGTTACCCGCCCGGGCTCATGCACCTCCAGCGTGCCCCCAAACTCCCCGTCATCCCGTCCGACGAGGCAGGCCTCCCCCACGGCTTCGAGGACGGACGCCGAGTCCCCATCAGGAACATCCGCACACGGCCCCAGCCGCGGGGGCGCCTTCGGCTTGTCCCAGTGCAATTGGATGGAGGTATGCCCCTCGCGCAGCGTCCACCCACCGGAGCGTCTTGGACTGATGTGGGCGCAGTCGATGGACTCCGCAGGCTGCACCTCCTGCCCGGAGAGTCCCTCCAAGGCCAACCTCGCGTGGCTCCGCGCCACCGGCGAGGCGTGTGTCGCCACCACCTGCTGGAACAGCGGCACCAGCCCCTCCGCATGCGCCCGGAAGGAGTAGCTGCCCAGCGCATCAACCGCCGCGGCCTGGACCTCGCTATGCGGCGCGTACACCGCCTGGCGCAGCGCATCGAGGGCGACTGCGTCTCCCACGCGTCCAAGGGCCTCCGCGGCCCGCGCGCGCTCCCAGCCCTCCTTTCCCGTGGCCAGCAGCCGCAGCAGCGGCTCCGTCGCGGCTGGCCGCGCCACGTCCCCCAGCAACACAAGGCTCGCAAGAGCCCGGGCACGGCACTCAGGCACGGCGAGCTGCTCAAGGACGCCCGGCACCGCAGCAGGACTCCCGAAGGCCACCAGCGCCTGCAGCGCCACGGGTGTGAGGCGCACGTCCGCCCGCTGTAGCGCCTGTAACGCCTCGGGCGCGGCCTTCGCCCCCAGGCGCACGTGGGCCGCCAGCACGGACGCTACGTAGGCAGCTCGCGGGGTGCACCCGTCGAAAACCGCCTCGCAGCCTGGCTCAGGCACCGAGGGGCAGGACGTTCCGGGTGGGCGCCGCAGAATGGGCTCCTCCAGCTCCCGGGCGAGGAGCATCCGCAGGCGCGTAACGGACGTCTCCGTGTACATGGAGGAGCGCCGGGCGAGGACGTGGCGCACCAGCACCAGCGCCTCCCAGCTCGACTCCGGATTCTCCAGCACCTCTACCAGCACCGGGGCCAATGTCGGGCCGAGGTGCTCCAGGGCCGACGTGGGCGACTCCAGGAGGTGGCGCACAATGGCTGGCGCTGCTCGCTCGTCATCGAGAGAGGAGAGCGCGTGTAGGGCCAGCCCGCCGGGCTCCCGCTCATACGCCTCGATGAGAGCAGGCACGGCACCCGTGGCCTTCCCCTCCATGTTCGCCAGCGCCTGCGCTGCACCGCCGCGCACGCGACGCTCAGGGTGCCGAAGCAGCGAAACCAGCCGAGAGACGACGACCTCTCCCTCTCGCCCCAGTTTCCAGGCCGCACACGCCTGCTCCGGCGGCAACCACTTCTCCCCCGTGTCGGGGCTGTGGGTTTCCTCCAGCAGCGCAAGGCACGCATCAGCCCCCTTGCAGCAGCCCTCCCACGTCCTGGTGTCATCCCGCTTCCATGGCCGGGAACACCCCAGCGACAGCGCCACCACCGCGCACACGAGCCCGGCCAACCAGCGGGGACGCTCGGACCTCACCTCTCCCTCCATGTCAGTTCCTCTCATTCTCCCCTCGCTGTGAAGGGACTCCGAACCCAACGCGTCCGCCAGTCACGCACCGCGCAGCGAACGAGCGCCGCGCCCGAGGGCCTTCACGACACGTGTGCCGGCCACCCAGTCGTGGAGACATCGCCGCTCCTCTCCGACGAAGAAGAGCGCATCCACGAGGCCGAACCAGACGCAGTAGCTGCAGAGCGCCATAGGGAGCGCGTTCCTCAGCAGGGCAATGCGCCACAGCTCGGCCGGGTGGCCATCTCTCCGGACGACTCGAATCCCCAAGAGCCTCTTGCCGAGGCTCGCTCCAGTGCCTCGAATCAGGCTCGCATGGACAAGCAACGCAAGGAGCGCCGGGATGTACACGACTGAAGCCTTCATCGCCGGCTCGCCGGGCAGCGCCAGGCACCGGAGGACGCCCAGGAACAGGGACGGGAGCACGAGTGCAGCACCATCGACAAGGAATGCGGCGAGCCGGGCCCTGCGCGTCGCCAGCTCCGGAGCCGCATGAAGGCACCGGAAGCACAGGCCCGCACTGGACAAGGCACAGAAGGCACAGATGAAGGTGCCGCAACGAGTACAGGCCAGGGCGGTGGAGAAGCCAGGATGCTCGGAGCATGGGAACTCCGAAATCAACTCGAGGGCCTCGCGGAAGTCGGACATGGAGGGCCGCAGCACAGCCAGAGCCGCCCCAAGGCAGCAAGCTCCTTCGGCGAGAAATTCCCGCCCACCCCAACAAACTCGACCCAACAGGTCCAGTTCACTGGACCATCACGACCGTCCCTCTGGCACCCACGGGTTACCTCGACGCCTGATTCCGCTGCCTAGAAGAGCATCCCGCTCAAGGTACGGGCCCTCGAAGCGCACTCCTCCAGGGCGGCTCCTCCAAGGAGGTGCCCAAGGTCCAGCGAATGGTGTATTCCCTATCGCGCTCGCTCCAGTAGGCTGAGTCCAAGACACCTATCCAGCTTGGAGCTTGCCGTGCCCATGCTGCCCCCGATGCAGCAACTGCGGATCCCAACTCCTGCAGTGCCGCGGAATAGAACGACCAGCAAGCAAGAGCGGAAGGCCACTGGCCTCGTAGAGAGCGGCAGACTCCATCTCTCCTTGTCCAACGCGAGCTTCACGGAGTTCGAACGCACGTTCCTCGAGCGCCAGCAGGCCTGGCTGCGCGCCGCTAGGGCACCGCCAGAGCGCCTCGCTATCAAGAGAAGGACAGCCGAGGACATTCTGCTGGGCGCCCATGGCCGCGAATGCACCTGGAAGGAGTTCAGCCGTGCGCTCCGCCGCACCGAGAAGCTCGGCTACGACAACGTCGGAAGGCAAGCGCACGTGGCCTGCCTCTTCGCAATGACGGCGAATCAGTTTCCCGACCAGGCCGACAGGGCCCGCCGCAAGCTGGATGAGGCGGAGCGGCGCGTGCTCCTTCTGCGCAGGGACCACCCTACGCGGATGGAACTCCTCGAGGAGATTTCGCACATTCGACGCAAGGCCCGATGGAAGGCCCCTGCTCGACGGACGAGCTAGACTGCACTCGCTGCTGTGCGAGCGGAGGGCGGTTGCGCGTGTGCAGAGCGCAGCGGACCGCCCTACGACGCCGGCCGCACCCATCGCCACATAGAGCGCTTCGAGACGAACTGCCAGCGGGCGAGGGACAGCCAGGGCCCGTGGCGCTGGCGTGTGAGGTATCCGCGCGCCTGGCGCTCCATCGCGCCGCTCCAGGCGAAACCAGTCTCGGACGACACCGGCGGGACGGCGACGGGGCCACGCAGGTAGACGGTTCGCACCGGCAGGCCCTCATGGGCCTCGCGTTGACCTGCCTCTTCGATTCCGAGCCGTGAGCCCTCGGCCTCCAAGAGCAAACCGAAGATGACGGCGTAGCGTGCGGCCTCCCGCGCCCAGGCAGCATGCGGCGGCGTGTGGCCCTCGTCGATGACCGGGGAGCACTCCGGACGAGGGCCCTCCTCCAAGTCCTCGCCCGTCCACCGGGGCCGCCAGGACGCGAGGACGGAACGTCCATCGCCGAGCTGCCCCAGCAGATACATGGTGCCGTCCAGGCTGTACCCGGACAGAGAGAGGGTGTCGCCGAAGAGGCGGGTGCCCTCGTCTGGGTGTCGCACTTCCACAAGCCAGGGCTGGCGCGTAACCGTCCGGCCAGTGACGTGCCGGGACGCTTGAAGACAGGCCCCGACCGTGCTCGGCGAGCGCCGCGAGGAGTGAGCTGTTCAGGGACTGGGCTGGAGGGGTGACTCGGGCGGGTCGGCGGTGC
>NZ_RAWQ01000180.1:0-23197 GCF_003668965.1 Corallococcus sp. AB030 | reverse complement strand
CAGCGAGGATGGGGAGGGGCGGGGACCCCGTGGTAGGGTCAGGGTCCGGTCAGGAGACGCGACATGAGCCAAGACGAATCCCGCGCGCGGAAGATCCAGACAGCCCTTGAAGGGAACGATGAGTTCAGCACCTTTTCCATCGACCCGGACCTCAAGAAGCTGAAGATGAAGCTGGACCTCCAGTCGGAGGCGCAGCAGCAGCAGTCCGGCCGCCCGGAGACCGCGCCCAAGTCGGGCATGTTCATGCGGCTGTTCCACAAGATGTTCCGGGGTTGAGGGGCACGATGGTCAAGGAGTCCTACCGCGCGCAGTGGGAGCGCTCGCGGGCGTATCTGGAGACGGGGGACCTGGGGCTCGCGCTTCAGGAGCTGCGGGACGCGCTGACGCTGGCGTCGGACGACGCGGTCCTCTGGGAAGAAATCTTCAACCTGTCGCTGCTCGGGGGCCTCACGCAGAACGCCCTGGCCGCCGCGCTGCGGCTGCGCCAGCTGGCGCCGGAGAACCCCAACTTCATCGGCCTGCACGCCATGGCCGCGCTGCTCGCCGGCAAGCTGACGGAGGCCGTGCCCCTCTTCGAGGAGGTCCTCCAGCGCGACCCCGAGTCGGTGGAGGCCCGCCGGCAGCTGGCGCGGGCGCTGGACGTCGCGGGCCAGCGCGGCCGGGTGCGCACGCTGCTGGAAGAGGCCGTCGCGCGGGCGCCCTCGGACACGGGCGCGCCCAACGACCTGGCGGTGCACTACCTGGAGCACGTGCCGCAGGAAGGCCCGGCGCTCGCCGCGAGCGTCCTGGCGCCGGTGCTGGAGGCGCACCCCGAGGACCCCACCACGCACTTCAACCTGGCGCTGGCGCTGCGCCTGGGGGAGCCGGCGAAGGCCCGCCACCACGCGCAGCAGGTGCTCCAGGGTGGTGACAAGGAGCTCCGCGCGAAGGCCCAGCAGCTGCTGACGATGATCCCCGCCTGAAGCCGGGCGGGCCGTCAGGCCGCGCCGGGCACCCCCGTCCCCGGCGCCATGGATTTCCAGAGACAGACCTTGAAGACCCCGGGCGCCGTGTCCTCCCTCTGCTGGAGCGGCGACGCGCTGGTGGACCCGGTGGGTGGGCTGACGCGCTACCACCTGGATGGCACCACCTTCGACCCGCATGTGCGCTACTCGTACCGCTTCGACCGGGCGGTGATGTCCCCGGACGGCCGCTACAGCGTGCTGTACGAGTCGCTGGGGACGACGGGGCTGCTGCTCGACGGCACGGAGGTGGTCCGGCAGCTGACGCGGGACTTCTACCACGCGAACACCCACGACTATCCCGTGGCCCTGCACACGCTCCCCAGTGGACGCACGCTGCTGGCGCACTGCCCGGAGTCGTACTGCGTGGTGGAGCTGGAGGACGCCGCCACGGGCGAGCGCCTCACGAAGCGCGACAACACCCCGACGGACATCTTCCACTCGCGGCTCCAGTTCAGCCCGGACGGGCGCTACCTGGCGAGCGCGGGGTGGATCTGGCACCCGGTGGACGCGGCGTCGGTGTTCGACGTGCCCCGCGCGCTGGAGGAGCCCGCGTCGCTGGACAGCGCCGCGCTGATGGAGGGCGTGGAGGGCGGCATCTTCCTCACGTCCGTCGCCTTTGGAGTGAAGGACACGCTCGTCTTCGTCCGCGTGGATGAGTCCCGCGACGGCGACACCTTCTACCTGGGCACGTACTCGCTCACGGAGCGCAAGGTGCTGTCGGAGGTGGAGCTGGAGGAGCCCGCGGGCCCGCTGATGGTCGTGGACGCGGAGCACGTGGTGGACTTCTTCGGCCACCCGAAGCTCGTGTCGCGCGCCACCGGCCGCGTCGTGCAGCGCTGGGAGGACCTGGACACAGGGAAGGTGCTGGCCAGCATCCGTCACCACCTGCCGCCCCCGCCGCACTTCGCGCTGGACGCCGCGAACCGCCGCTTCGCCGTGGGCACGGCGAGCGGCATCGAGGTCATCACGCTCGCGGCTCAGTAGGGCTTTTCGCCCACCCAGTTGCCCGGCGGCGCGTAGTTGCACACCCAGAGCTGCCACGTCTTCACGTTCCCGCCGAAGGGCGAGTTCTTCGTGCACAGCCGCGTCGCGCAGCCCACCGCCTTCGTGGTGCGCCACACCACCTGCGTGTAGTGGCCGCACATCTTCCCGGTCTTGCACTTGCCGGAGGCGTAGTCGTAGTCAGCGGCTTCGTCCGCCCAGCCCTTCACCACCTGCGCGGTGGTCCAGGTGTCCGGCGTCGCGGCGGCCAGGTTCTCTCCGAAGGTGCCCCGGTCCGGGTTGTGCTCGAAGCGGCACTCCTTCACGTAGGCCTCCGCCTTGCGCGCCGCCTCGTCGGACCAGGTGAGCGCGGGCAGCGCCGGCTTCGGCGTGGGACGCGAGGCCTTCGACCGCGCCTCGTTGTGCGCGGCCACCATGTCGCGCTTCAACTCCGCGGCGGTCGGCATCGGCTTGCGCGTGCCCTCGGTAGGCGCGGGCGTGGCCGTGGGGGCCTTGCGAGCGGCGGCGGTGGCCGCGGCCTTCTGCGTGGAGGCGGAGACGGGCCGCTGCGCGTTCGCGCTGGAACCGCAGCCAAGCAACGGGGCCAGCAGCAACACGGCGAGCCCGCGACGGAACACAGGAGGTGCCATGCGCGGAATCATTCCGCACCTGGGCCCCGCGTGCAGGAGAACCGAACCGGGCAGGCTGCCCCCGAGGGGCCCGAGCCCCTTCCTGCCCTACGCCCCCAGGCCTGGGAGCGGCCCTGTGCCGTCGTCGCCGAAGGACGTCGCGGCCACGCCGAACATGCCGAGCAGGGTGATGTAGAGGTTCGCCAGCGGCTGCCCCCCATAGCGGATGTGCCGGCCCGGAGCGATGGCGCCGCCCGCGCGGCCCGCGAGCAGGATGGGCAGGTTCTTGTGCTCGTGCATGTTGCCGTCGGCAATCTCGCTGGAGAAGTACACGGCGCTGTGGTCCAGCAACGTCCCGCCCTCCTCCTGCACGCCCTTCATGCGCTGGAGGAGGTACGAGAACTGCTCCACCTCCCACTTGTCGATTTTCGCCAGCGCGTCGTAGTTGGCCTGGACCCGCTGGTGGTGCGAGTACGTGTGGTGCTCGCCGGACAGCCCCAGGAACGAATACACGCGCTGGCTGCGCGCGTTGCCCAGCATGAAGGTGCACGTGCGGGTCAGGTCGCACTGGAACGCGAGCACGATGAGGTCCAGCATCGCCTTCGTCTTCTCGCGCACGTCGTCGCTGTCGGCGGGCGTCACCGCGGCGCCGCACGTGGGGCCGGTGCCGTCCATCGCGTTCACGCGCAGCTCCAGCTCGCGCACGCCGGTGAAGTACTCATCCAGCTTGCGCTTGTCCGTGGTGCCCAGCTTCCCCTGGAGCGATTTCGCGTCGTCGCGCACGGCGTCGATGATGCTCAGACCGTACGCCTTGCGCTTCGCCAGCTCCGCCTGCGTGACGTTCGGGTCGAAGTCCGCGAAGAGCCGCTCGAAGGCCGCGCGAGGCTTCGTCTCCTTGGGCACGGGCGTGGACGGCCCCGCCCACGCGATGTTGTTCGCGTACGGGCACGCGTAGCCGGAGTCGCAGTTGCCAATGCCCTTGCCCTGGTCGATGCCCAGCTCCAGCGACGGGTAGCGCGTGGCCTTGCCCAACGCGTTCGCCATCACCTGGTCCATGGAGATGCCGGTGCGGATGTTGGTGCCCTCCGTCTTGCGCGCCTTCACGCAGGACAGGAACGCGGACGTCGCGGCGGCGTGGTGGCCGTCGCCGTCTGGCTTGCCGGGCAGGTTGTCCAGGCCGCTCAGCACCAGCAGGTCCCCCTTCACCGGCGCCAGCGACGCGAGCGTGGGCGTCAGGGAGTAGTTCGCGCCCTCCCCACCGGGCGTCCACTTGGGCATGTGGATGCCGCAGGGCGTGTAGAAGGCCACGAAGCGGCGCGGGGCCGGCGTGGCGGCGCGGGCCGTGCGCGGGCGCATGACGTCCAGGAGCGGCAGCGCCATCAGCGCGCCCATGCCGCGCAGGAGCGTCCGGCGGGAGAGGGCAGGGGTGCGGCTCATGGCTTTTGTTCCTCCGCTTCGCCACGCCGTTGCAGGAACGCGTCGCTGCGGACGATGGCGAGGATGTAGTCGGTGAGCCGGCCGCCCCGGGTTTCGGCCTGCTGGGAGATGTCGCGCACGGTGCAGCGGTCCTCTGCTTCCGCGCCGCGTCCGAGCGCGTAGGTGAGCAGGTGGCGCGTCATGCACGCGGACAGGTCCGGGTCCTGCTTCACCACCGCGCGCATCTCCGTCACGCCGTTGAAGGCCTTGCCCCCGGGCAGCTCGCCGCTGGGGTCCACCACCGCGCCGCCTTCCTCCTTCGTGCGCCAGCGGCCCACCGGGTCGAAGTTCTCCATGCCGAAGCCCAGCGGATCCATCAGCGTGTGACAGCTCGAGCAGGTGGGGTCCACGCGGTGCTGCGCCATGCGCGCCTTGATGTTGAGCGTGGGGTCCACCGCCGGGGCCAGTCCGCCCGCGTCGGGCGGTGGCGGTGGCGGCCCCTTGCACAACAGCTGCTCCAGCACCCAGACGCCGCGCTTCACCGGCGACGTGCGGTCCGGGTTCGCGGTGACGGTGAGCAACGCGCCCTTGCCAAACAAGCCCGCGCGCTCCGGGTGGTCCTTCAGCTCCACGCGCGTCATCGCGGGGGTGCCGGGCTTGGGCAGACCGTAGTGCGAAGCGAGCCGGTCGTTCACGTAGGTGAAGGGTGCGTCCAGCAGGTCCTTGAGGCGGTGGTCCCCGGTGACGAACTCCTGGAAGACGAGCTGCATCTCCTGGCGCATGGCCTCGCGCAGCGGTTCGTCGAAGCCGTAGCGCGACTCCGGCTGGGAGAAGTCGAGCGCGCGCGTGTAGAGCCACTGCCCCGCGAAATTGTCCACCAGCGCGCGGGCCTTGGGGTCCGCCAGCATGCGCCGCACCTGCGCCTCCAGCACCTCCGGCTCGTGCAGGTGGCCGCTCTCCGCCGCTTGCAGCAGCGCTTCATCCGGCATGCTGCTCCAGAGGAAGTAGGACAGGCGGCTCGCCAGCTCCAGGTCGCTCACGGTGTGCGGCACCGTGGACGTGGGGGCGGGGTCCAGCTCCACGCGGAAGAGGAAGTGCGGCGACACCAGCACCGCGCGCAGCGCCAGCTTCACGCCCACCTCCGGAGTGTCGCCCTGCTGCCGGGCCAGCGCGACGAACGCGACCAGCCGCTCGACTTCTTCCGAGGTGACGGGCCTGCGCCAGGCCCTGCGCGCGAAGGGCTTGAGCAGCTCGCGCGCGCACGCCTCCGGTCGGGCGGGGTCGAGCACGCACGCATTGAACGCGCCTCGCGTCCACGCGGCCTCCACCAGCGCCTCCGCCGCGTGGGAGTACTTCTCCATCAGCAGCGGGGACATGCTGAGCACGTCCGCGTTGTTGTCGAAGCCGAAGCCGTGGTCGTCCGGCGGGAAGCTGCTCGCGGGCGAGCCCGTGTCGCCCAAGAGGTCGCGCACGGTGTTGTTGTACTCAGCGCGGTTGAGGCGGTGCAGCGTGACGCGGCCCGGGTCTCGCGCCGCCGAGCGGCACAGCGCGTCCTGCGGATCCACGGGTGCGTCCGGCCCTGGCAGCACCCGCGCCTTGGGAAGGGAATCGTTGCAGCCCGTGGCCAGCACCACCGCCACCGCCGCGAGGCCCACCCTCCGCCATCTCCGACCGCAGGCCGTCACCGCGCGCACGCCTCCTCCGAGCCGCGAATGGGCCCCGGCGAGCGCGCTCCAAAGCAAGACCCTCACCATCCACGGCGTGACGACAGGCCGACGTCAGGCTCCGTCCCCGGGATGGAGATGGGCACGCGCACGGGACTTGAAAGGGAAGGGGAGTTCCGCGACCGGGCAGGGCCCGGGGACCGGAAGGGCACCGCGCGCCGACTCCTGCCCTCGAGGGCGGGTCAGGCGGCGCGGCACTCCCGGAAGCGGGCTTGAAGGACGCGGCCCGCTTCCGGGGATGAGGCAGCGCTACTTCGCGTCCTTCGCGGTGCCCGTCGTCTTCGCGGAGCCGTCGAGGTACGCGCGGTAGGCCTCGAAGCCGTACGGCCGGCCGAGGAAGTCCTTCACCTGCTCCGCGGCGGGCTTGGAGCCGCCGGGCTCCAGCACCGTCTTGCGGTAGTGCATGGCCGTGTCGCGGTCCAGGTAGCCGTTCTCCTGGAACTTCGACTCCAGGTCCTTCGCGATGACGGAGGACCAGAGGTACGTGTAGTACGCGGCCGAGTACCCATCCAGGTGCCCGAAGGCGAGCTCGAAGTGGGTGCCGTCGCGGAACTCGTGGCGGAAGGGCGACAGCTTCTTCTGCAGCTCGGAGAGCACCGCGGACGTGTCGAAGCCCGGCGCGCGCGAGTAGTACTGGAGGCTGACCGCGGACAGGAACAGCTGCCGGCGCGCGTACAGGCCCAGGCCGAACTCCTTCGACGCGCGCAGCTTCTCCACCAGCTCCGCGGGGATGGGCTCGTTGGACTCGTGGTGCTTGGCGAAGCTCTTGAGCACCTCCGGCTGCTCCGCCCACTGCTGCAGCAGCATGGACGGCGTCTCCACGAAGTCACGCTCCATGGAGATGCCGGAGATGGGCGTCCACTTCTGGTGGCCGGAGAAGATGGTGTGCATCAGGTGGCCGAACTCGTGGAAGAACGTCCCCACCTCGTCGTGCGTCATCAGGTCGCCGGGGCGCGGGAAGTTGCACACCAGCACTGCCTCCGGCAGCCGCTTGTCCAGCTCACCCGTGACGAGGTCGAACTGCGCCGCGTGCTTGTACTTGTCGTCGCGCGGGTGCATGTCCAGGTAGATGCGGCCCAGCGGCTTGCCGCCGTCCACGACGTCATACGCCTCCACGTCGGTGTGCCACGTCTTCGCGTCCTTCACCGGCTGGAAGGCCACCCCCCACAGGCTGGAGGTGATGCCCATCACGCCGTCCTTCACCCGCGCGTACTCCAGGTAGGGCCGCACCGCCTGCGAGTCGAACCCGAACTTCTCCGCGCGCAGCCGGTCCTCGTAGTAGTCCTGGTCCCAGGGCTCCACCACGGTGGCGCCCTTCACGTCCTTCTTCTTGCGCGCCAGCAGGTCCGCCATCTCCTTCTTCGCGCGAACCTCCGTGGCCTGCGCCAGCTGGTCGATGAAGTCCGCCGCGGCCTGCTGCGTGCGCGTCATGCGCGTTTCGGTCGTGAAGGCCGCGTAGGTGTCGTAGCCCAGCAGCGTGGCCAGCTCGTTGCGCTTCTCGATGAGCTGCGCGAGCACCGCCTGGTTCTTGGGGAACGCGCGCTGGCGGTAGGTGCGCCAGAGCTTCTCGCGCGCCTTCGCGTTCTTCGCGTACGTCATGAACGGGAAGTAGTCCGGGTAGTTGCTGGTGATGACCACCTTGCCGTCCGCGCCGGGCGCGTGCGCCTTCTTGTAGTCCTCCGGCAGCCCGTCCAGGTCCTTGGTCGTGAAGGCCACGCTGCGCGTGTCCTCCGCGATGTTCTGCCCGAACTGCTGGCCCAGCTTGAGGATCTCCTCGTTGAGCGTCTTCACCTTGGCGCGCGTGGCCTCGTCCCGGTCCACGCCCGCGCGGCGGAAGTCCAGGAGCGTGCGGTCCATCCAGTGGTGCGTGGCCGCGTCCTCCTTGGACAGGTCCACCAGCGACAGCGCGTCGTAGACGCCGCGGTCCTGCGACAGCGCCACGTTGGCCGCGTCCACCTGCTGCTCGCACTCGCGGGACGCGTCGCGCATGGCGGCGTCCGGGTGCACCTCATGCGTGAGGCTGGAGCGGTTGGCCGCGTTGAGGATGGCCGTCTGCGCTTCGTCGTACGCCTTGAGGACGCCCTGGCCGTTCGTCTTCGGATCCAGCTTCTTCAGCGCTGCCACCTGCGCCTGCGCGCGCTCCAGGTCCGCCTTGCACAGGGCCTTGAAGGCGTCCGGCGTGCCGGCCAGCACTTCCGAGCCCTTCATGGGCGCCAGCTGGGGCTTCGCCGTGTTGGAGGCGATGCGGGCCATGGCTTCACGGTTCTGCGTGATGCTGCCGTTGGAGCAACCCGTCGCGGCGAGCGCCGCCACCACGGTGAGCGCGGGGATTTTCAAGGGGACTTCCTCCACTGGGGGAACGACCTGCTTCGCGGGCCCGTCATGCCACATCCCCGCCCCTCCGCGCCCGTCCGCCGTGAACAGCCAGGCTGTCCTCCGGTACAGGCTGGATGCTTGGAGGCCCCAGCTGACGCACCTCGCCTTGTTCCCCGTGCAGTCGCCCGGTAATCCGGCACTCGCTTCGAATTCTTGGAAGCTGTCCTGGCCGGAGGGTGAAAACGGATGCGCAAGGCACTGGGTGGTGCGGTCGCGGCGTTGCTGTTGTGGGGCTGTGGTGGGGCGGGCACGGAAGCGCCGCCGGCGTCTCCGGAAGGGCTGTCGCTCCGCTCCGGGACAGGCCTGACCGAGGGCACCTGGGCACACGATGGGCAGACGGTGTCCTTCGCCTCGCGCGAGGTAGAGCCCGGGGTGTACCGCCTGGAGGTGCGCATGCACGGCATGACGCTGACGGGGCTGATGGACCCGGCGTCGGGCGTGTCCACGCTGGACGGCTTCGCGGACACGAACGTGCAGGACACGCAGGTGGTGGACGCGGACCGCCAGGTGCTGAGCGCGTTCTACGGGGCGCTGAACCAGGGGCTGCCGCAGGGTGACGCGGCTGCGCCGGAGGCCATGTACCTGCGCCGCGCGGTGGGCCTGTGGGCGCAGCAGCCCACGAGCGTCGCGCTCAAGCGCACGGTGATGGGCGAGCAGGGCCGCGGCTACACGATGCTGTGCAGCTACGCGAAGTGCGGCGGCAAGAACACGGGCAGTTGTGGCGGTACGTACAACTGGTACTCGTACGCGAAGCACGACTGCGACAAGGGCGGCTTCGACAACGCGCGCAACCAGCAGATTGCACAGCTGGGTGACCACACGTCGTGCAACGGCGACGAGTACTACATGAACGGCAGCACCTGGGTGTGCGGCGAGCCGGACCACTGGTCGCGCCCCAAGGTGATGGGCAACTGCTTCGGCCGCTGCGGCGGCGGCTGCGGTGGCGACACGCAGTACACGCTGGACGCCACCAACCACGACGGCTGCGTGCGCAACGGCCACGTGCTGGCGAGCGCCTGGTGCAATGATCAGTTCGTGTCCGCGTCGGACGACGAGTTGTTCGCGCCCAACTGCTACTGAAGGCCGGATGGGACGACGCGCGGTGAGGCACGCGGTGGGGGCGGCGGGGCTGTGGCTCGCCGCGCTCGGTTGTCCGTCCACGACGTCCTCCAAGGCGGAGGCCGGGGAGGCGGCGGTGCGCCGCTTCTTCCAGGCCCTGCCGTCCGGGGACTGCGCGGTGCTGGGCCCCATGCTGGTGACGGGGCAGGGCGTGCCTCCGTGCGAGGAGACGGTGAAGGACCTGCGCGAGCACGGCATGGGCCTGGTGGACGTGCTCGACGCGAAGGTGGATGGCCGCGACCCGAACGCGGTGGTCGTGCGGGCGCGGGTGTCGCAGGGAGGAACGGAGCGCGCGGAGCCGTTCCTCTTCCGGGTGGAGCGCCAGGGTGACGGCTGGCGCCTTCGGTTGTAGGGGGAGTGGACGATGCGGAACCGTGAGCGGGTGATGCTGGGGAGCGCGGGCGTGCTGGTGGCCGCTCTCCTTGCCGTGGCGCTGTGGCCGTCGCGAGAGGCATCTGCTCCCGCTGCCACGCCCCCGGTGATGAATGCGGGCCCCGGCCCGGTGACGGCGGCCCAGGTGTCGCCGAAGCGCGCGGTGCCGGTGCGGACGCCGGACCCCGCGCCGCCCCACGCCACGGTGGTGCCGCCTTCGCCTGGAGACGTGCCGCCGGAGCCGGAGGTGGCCAACGCGCCGCCGCAGCAGAACGACCCCATCGAGGAGGAGAAGCCACAGACGGCGCGCTGGAGGCTGGAGAAGACGGAGCACGTCGCCACGCTGCTGGGGCGGGATGTGTCGCGGCTGGAAGGCGAGCGGCAAGAGGCGAAGTCGCGTGGGGACAAGTCCCGCGTTGAACAAGTGGATGCGCTGCTCCAGCGTCACCGCGTCCGCCTGGACGAACTGCGCGAAGAGGCCCGCACCCTGGCCGAGGCCGCGCGCAACGAGCCGCTGGAACCCTGATGGACGGGCGGGGCTCCCTGTCGGGGACGCTCCGCACGAAGCTGTCCGACAGTCGGACAGGTTTGGAGGAACCGGGTTGAGGTGCCCGCTCGGCTGCCCTCCAGCCGGAGTGCCGCGCCCGATTCACGCGAGGGCCCCACCGCTTCGC
Organism: Corallococcus sp. AB030; assembly: GCF_003668965.1. NCBI lineage: Bacteria > Pseudomonadati > Myxococcota > Myxococcia > Myxococcales > Myxococcaceae > Corallococcus > Corallococcus sp. AB030. The sequence continues at coordinate 12,902 of NZ_RAWQ01000180.1, read as the reverse complement.
GCTGGGAGTATGAGCGCTTCTGCCGGTCACGGCCGCGCCTTCACACGGGCGTGACAGGCGCGGTGTGGCATGCGCATAGAAAAGGACGTGTCCGTCACCGCGACTGCCTCCACCGCGCCTCCCAGCACCCCATCCACCCGAGGCTCCCGGCTGGCATCCATCGCGGTGGCCAGCGCGCTGTTCATGGAGTTCCTGGACTCCACGGCGCTGTCCACCGCGCTGCCCACGCTGTCCGTGGCGTTCGGCACCGACCCCGTCCATCTCAAGCTCGCGCTGACGTCGTACATCCTGGCCCTGGCGGTGCTCGCGCCCGCGAGCGGGTGGATCGCCGACCGCTTCGGTCCGCGCCGCGTCTTCATGACCGCCATGGTCGTGTTCCTCGCGGGCTCCGTGCTGTGCGGCTTCTCCCAGACGCTCGCGCAGCTCGTCGTCTTCCGCACGGTCCAGGGCCTGGGCGGCGCGCTGATGACGCCCGTGGGCCGGCTCATCGTCGTGAACTCGGCGCCGCGCGAGAAGCTGGTGTCCGCGATGAGCTGGTTCACCATGCCCGCGCTGGTGGGGCCGCTGCTGGGACCGCCGCTCGCGGGCCTCATCCTGGGCATCGCGGACTGGCCGTGGATCTTCTTCATCAACGTGCCGGTGGGCCTGCTGGGCATGTGGGCCGTGGCGCGCTTCGTGCCCCCGTTGAAGCAGCCGGACCCCGGCCCCTTCGACACGAAGGGCTTCGCCATCGCCGTGGTCGCCATCACCGCGCTGATGGGCGCGGCGGAGACGGTGGGCATCGGCCTGGTGCCGTGGCCCGTGCAGGCGGGCATCACGCTGGTGGCGGTGGGGGCGCTGGTGGCCTACGTGCGGCACGCGCTGCGCACGCCGCGCCCGGTGCTCAACCTGCGCCTGTTCAAGGTGGACACCTTCCGCGCCAGCATGATGGGCGGCGCGCTGGTGCGCATCGGCCTGGGGGCGACGCCCTTCCTCCTGCCGCTGCTCTTCCAGGTGGCGCTGGGCTGGGGGCCGCTGGAGGCGGGGCTCGTCACCATCGGGACGGGGCTGGGCGCCTTCGCGTGCAAGCCGGTGGCGCCCGCGCTCATCCGCCGCGTGGGCTTCCGTCAGACGCTCATCGCCTCCAACCTGCTCACCGCCGCGGTGACGGCCGTGCCCGCCTTCTTCGGCGTCACCACGCCCATCCCGCTCATCATCGGCACGCTGGTGTTCAGCGGCTTCATGCGCTCCCTGCAGTTCACCGCCACCAACACGATGGCCTACGCGGACCTCCCCAAGGAGTTGGTGAGCAACGCCTCCACCGTCGCGGTGGTGACGCAGCAGATGGCGCTGAGCGTGGGCATCAGCTTCGGCGGCCTGATGCTGCACGTGGCGCGCGGCGGCGGTGACGTGCGCCTCACGCCGGACCGCTTCCTGCTGCCGTTCCTTGCCATCGGCTTCGTGTCGTCGCTGGCCGGGCCGCTCTTCCGCCGGCTGCGTCCGGACGCGGGCGAGCACATCGGCGGCAGGGCCGCGGCGCGCGGCTGAAGCGTCCAGCCCACGACACCGCCGCCGCCCCTTCGTAGGGCAGGCGGGCAGGCGGCGACCCTTTTTCCCACCTTCTTTCGTCCCTCCCTCCCCACCAGTTTCCCGGCGGGGAATCCAACGGAAGGGGTGGGCATGGGTTGGGCGGCGGTCACAGGGCTCCTGCTGGCGGGCATGACGGCGGCGACACCGCCCTCGGCCATCCCGGTGCGGGGAGGCAACGCGCTGACGCTGCCCGCGCACCGGCACATCGTGCGCGTGTCCCGCAGCGAGGGATCCGTGCTGCTCGCGGCGGTGCAGCAGGGCGGACAGGACGGGCACGGCCTGCGGATGTTCCGCAGCGACAACGGCGGCAGCACCTGGAAGCAGGAGGGCATCATCCACGACGGCTCCACCTACGACCGCGCGGACCTGGTGGTGGTGGGCAAGGACGTGGCGCTCGTCTACGCGGTGGAGACGCCGGACAGCGCGGGCATCAGCGGCTCCACGTCACGCGACGTGTACTTCCAGTGGTGGCGCTACAGCGCGTCCAAGAACCACTGGCTCCCGGACACGCCCGTGCGCGTCTTCGACTCCACCAGCTCCAGCACCGCGTACTACCGCGCGGAGCTGGCGCGCGACTCCAAGGGCCGGCTCTGGGTGCAGGCCTTCTTCCGGGAGAAGGACGCGAGCAACACGCTGGTCGTCTCCGTGAGCAGCGACGGCGGCTCCACCTTCCGCACCCAGTCCGCGCTCGCGCACGGCGTGCCGAAGCGCGGGGGCGGGCGGCTCATCAGCCTGGGCAGCCGGCTGATGATGCTGTGGAGCTCGCACGACGGGCACGACACCACGCACTACCGCATCCGTGATGACAGCGCGTCCGTGTCCAGCTGGTCCTCCACGCGCACCGCCTTCTCCGACGGCATCTACCACGGAGCCGCGATGAGCGCGGTGGCGGACGGGAATGGCGGCCTGCACCTGGTCTACAAGGACAACTCCGAACGGCTGCTGTACCGCCGCTTCGACGGCAACGCCTTCGGCTCCGCGGTGAAGGTGCTGGAGGACGGGGACTGGGCCACGCAGCCGGCGCTCGTGCGCGCGGGCAGCAGCCTGTATCTCTTCTACAACCAGCCCCGGAGCGACGGCACGGGCTACCGGCTGTGGGTCCGCGCGCTGTCCTCCAGCGGCAAGCCGGGCGCGGGCAAGGAGCTCGCGTCGGTGTCTGGCTTCGCGGGCTACCCGGCGGCGCCGGACGTGCTGCCCTCGGGCGTGCAGTTGGTGTGCTTCTTCGGCATCGAGCCGTCCTCCGGCTCCAGCTACCGGCTGTCCTTCTTCTCCACCAGCGCGTCGTCGCTCAAGTCCCAGACCGTGGCGGCGAAGCAGGCTCCGGATGAAGACGCGGACGGCGAGCGATTCACCGCCACCGGAGGCCCGTCTTCGTCCCCGCCACCGCAGGATCCCGGCGTGCTGGCGAGCGCCATGACGAGCCCCTCCCAGCAGGCGATGGCCGCCGGGTGTGGCGGTGCCAGCGCGATGCTCGCGGTGGGCGTGACGTTCATCCTGATGGAGTGGGGCCGTCGCCGGCGCACGCGGGCCCTGCCCGGCTAGCGGGGCGAACCACGAAAACGAACGCGGGCGGTCTCCCCGGGACGCATCCCAAGGGGCACCGCCCGTGTGCGCGTCTCCCGGTGAGGGGAGACGCGAGCCTGCGTGCGACTACGTCGTCGCGGGCGCGGCGTCCGGCGCTTCGTCCGTCGTGTCGTCGTCGGCCTCGCTGGCGCCGTCGGATTCGACCGGGGCCGTGGAGGCACCGTCCGCACCCGGAGCACCCGGCGCCTGGGGCTTCTTGCCGGTGCCAGGGGGCGGGGACTTGCGAGCGGCCGCAGCGGCCTGCCGCGCCTGCTCACGCGCCTTCTGAGCGACCTTCGGCGTGGGGGCCAGGATCATGTACATCTGCCGGCCTTCCATGCGCGGCAGCTGCTCCGCCACGGCCACGTCCTTCAGGTCCTTGATGACGTCATCGAGGATGGCGCTGCCCAACTCCTTGTGCGTGATTTCACGCCCGCGGAACTGGATGACGACCTTGGCCTTGTTGCCCTCTTCGATGAACCGGCGGGTGTTGCGCACCTTGAACTCGTAGTCGTGCTCCTCCGTCTTGGGACGGAGCTTCACTTCCTTGAGCTGGATGACCACCTGCGTGCGCTTCGCGTCCGAGGCCTTCTTCTTCTCCTCGTACTTGAACTTGCCGTAGTCCATGATCTTGCAGACCGGCGGCTTCGCCATCGGGCTGACTTCGACCAGGTCGAGCGACTCGGAGCGGGCCTTTTCCAGCGCCGCCTCGATGGTCATGACTCCGAGCTGCGAACCGTCGGAGCCCACGACACGGACTTCCCGCGCGCGGATGCGGCGGTTGGTTCTCTGGTCCCTGTTGGGACCCCGGCTGCTGTTTCTCTGTTCGCGAATGATGTGAACATCCTCCAAAAAGGGTTGCAGACCCACCACCCGTGAAGATGTGGCAGGCCACTCAATGTGGCAGTCCCCTCCGGCGGAGAAGGCAGGCAGACAAGCCTTCAGCCCCTCGGGGCAGGGAGACGTGCAACGGACTCTATCCGGTTCACGTCCCCCAGGGGCAAGGTAACGCGGGGCACCCCCCCATTCCCATGGCCCCTGTTGCCTATGATGCGCCCCATGGCGAAACGGTCCACCGCGTCCGCTAGGGACAGGACAGGATGCCGACCCCGGGGGGTGGTTGCGCTCGGGGCCTCCCTGATGCTTGGCTGCTTGCCCTCCTGCGGGCCTGTGGACCCCAACCCCTCCGGACCCGCCGGGGGCCCGGGCCAGGCCCTGGTCCAGGGGACGGACGCCCCCGGGCACACGGCGGCGGTGGCGCTGGTGGCCCGGCGCACCCGCTGCGGAGGGGAGGCGCCGGTGCTCCTCTGCTCGGGCGCCCTCATCGCCCCGGACGTGGTGCTGACGGCGGCGCACTGCCTGGCCGTCTTCGGGGAGGCGGGCCCCTATGAGGTCTTCCTGGGCCCCACGCTGCTCCCGGAGCCCGGGCCCGGCGGGCGGTTCGTGCGGGTCATCCGGGCGGTGGCCCACCCGGAGTTCGTCCCGGCCACGCACACCTGGGACGCCGCCCTCCTGCGGCTGGCGGTGCCCGTGACGGACGTCCCGCCCTTCCGGCTCCCCCAGGTGGGGGACGCCCCGGTGGCGCCGGGAGACCCGGTGCGGGCGGTGGGTTACGGCGACACGAAGGACGCGGCCCGACCCTCGGGCCAGCGGCGCCAGGGCCTGCTCCAGGTGACGGGCGTCACCGGCAGCGCCTTCCAGGCTGGCCCCGCGCCGGCCATGACCTGCGTGGGGGACAGCGGAGGCCCGGTGTTGGGGGGCCCGGCGGGGAACGAGGTGCTCCTGGGCCTCACCGTCAGCGGTGACGTGGCCTGCCGGACGGAGGCGGTCCAGGTGCGGGTGGACGCACTGGAGGACTTCGTCCGCCCCTTCCTGGAGGGAGCCCCACCTCCCGCGCCCACGGAGACGCTCCCCCTGGACGCCCTCTGTGAGGAGGCCTGCGCGAGCGACGCGGACTGTCCCTCGGGCCTTCAGTGCGTCAGCGCCGGGGACGCCCCTGCCCGGTGCCTGCTGCCCGCGCTCCAGGCCGGGACCTACGGCGCGGCCTGTACGGAGGACGCCGCCTGCGGTGAGCAGGGCGTGTGCGCCCGGCTGGAGGTGGACGGCGACGACGACTGTCGCTGCTTCACCCCCTGCGAGGCCACCGTCGACCCGCTGACACCGGACATGGACCGGCCCGACGTCAAATGCGGGTGCGCCGCGAATCCCGGTGACCTGGGGGCTACACTCGCCGTCCTGCTGGGGCTGTTCTGGCGACAGTCCCGCCGCAGGATTCCAGGAGGTCGGTTCCAGGCTTGACTCTGCGTGAAAGCGCCTACAAAACCGCAAATGTAGGCGAAACTCCGCGAATCAATCTCCGAGAATCAGGCATACACGTTTTCGGCAATCGCGAAGGTCCTTCCCCCATGGACTACAAGATCAAGTCTGGCGACACGCTGGGCGCGCTGGCCAAGCGCTTCAACACGGACGTGGATTCGCTGGTGAAGGCGAACCCGAACATCACCAACAAGGACCTCATCTACGCGGATGCGAAGCTCAACATCCCGGGCAGCAAGGATGAGTTCCAGGCGCAGGGCGTGTCCAAGGGGCCGGACCTGACGGGCGGCGCGCAGCAGACGCAGGGTGCGCAGCCGGTGGGTGACGTGCCCCCGGGCCAGGTGGGTGATTGGATCAAGCAGGCCATGGACATCCTCAAGGCCAACGGCGTCCCGACGGACAAGATGAACCCCCAGGACATCGCGAAGATCATCCAGCACGAGTCCAGCGGGAACCCGAACGCCATCAACAACTGGGACTCCAACGCCCAGAAGGGCACCCCGTCCATCGGCCTGATGCAGACCATCCAGCCGACGTTCGACGCGTACAAGCTCCCCGGCCACGACAACATCCGCAACCCGGTGGACAACATCATCGCCGGCGTCCGCTACTCCATCGAGCGCTACGGCTCCGTGTCCGACGTCCCCGGCATCAAGGGCCTGAGCAACGGCAGCGGCTACGTCGGTTACTGACCGGCGCTGATAGCACCCAGACGCACCGCGCCCCGCGGTGGAAGACGGCCTTTCCGTCTCCCACGCGGGGCGTCGTCATTTCAGCGGAGGGCGTGTGCCCTCAGCCCCCGTGCAGCCGGGAGCGCTCGCGAGGACCACCCGCGCGCTTGATGTGAATCTGGCTGGGCGCCTTCTTGCGCCCCCGAAGCCCCGTGCCCCGGTTGTTGCGCTTGGGGCCGTGGTCGCCAGCGGCGGGGCCCAGCGTCACGCGCTTCAGTTCCTTCTGCCGCAGCAGCGCCGCCGCGTCGTCATGGGCCAGCGTCTTGCGCCCCTTGCTGGCCTGTACGCTCGGCTGGGCCGCATGGGGATCCACGCGTCGCTTGTTCTTGATGCCTGCCACTCGGGTCCGCACGGACATGAAAGTCCTCCTTGGAACTGAGGTAGGGACCCATGCGGGGCGTTGCCATCCCTGGCGACGGGCGGGACAGGGGCCGCCTCGGGAGCATGTCGGGATGCGGGCGCCCGGTGGCGCGGGATGACAGGGGACACGCGGGCTGACGGTCTCCCGGAAGCGGGAATCCCGCCAGGCGCGGCCGGTGCTCAGGTGAGGTCTTCGTTGTCGCGGCGGGCGCGCTTCTTCGCCTTGGGCTTGCTGGACTTGCCCGCCTTCGCCTTGGGCTTCGTGGTCGTCTCCGGCGGGAACAGCCAGCCGTCCTCGGGGCGAGGCTGGGAGGCGTTCACCGGCTCCAGGTGCTGGCCGCGACAGCCCCGGCACCAGGACTGCGGACGGCGCTGGCCCTGGCTCATGATGCGGAAGCCGAAGTCCTGCTCCGTGGGGCCCACGTGGTTGCAGCGCGGGCAGCGCGTCATCGACGTGGTGCCCGTCTCCCGGGCCTTCTCCCGTCCGTGCTCCACCACCAGCGCCAGCGCGGCGGCGAACCCGAGCTTGCGCTCCGTGGGGACGTGGAACTGACGCGCGCGCTTGCGGTTGCCCCGGCCCATCACGGGCAGGAGGTCCAGGCCTCCCAGGAGGTTGCGCTGCTCCAGGACTCGCGACGGAGACGATGGCGGGGTCGAGTGGCTCACGCGATCATTTCTACGGGAGGGGTCTGACATGGCCGGTCCACGCGCCGGGTCGCCAGGTCCCGCTCCATTCGGAGGTCTGGACACATGTTCAGTAACCCCTGGCATTTCCAGGGGATTCCCCCGGCGGCCGGGCGGGAGTGGGGCACAAGGGGGTGGGGCCCGCCTGCCTGCCGGGCGATGACGGGCGTTCCGGTGACCACCTTCCAGGAGGTCCCGTCCCCCCTTCGCCCAAGGTGTGCCCACATGGCCCAGGCCCATGAAACCGAAACCGAGAAGCAGGAACGCCACGCGCGGCGGCACGAAGCCCACCTGCGCGCCACCTACGCGGCGTTCATCCACCACGTCTGTGATTTGAGCGCCCTGCCTCCCGCGCTCGCGGAGTCCGCCGCCGTGTCGGTGCTGAGCGCGCTGGAGCGCCGGCTCATGCCCAACGGGGCGCGGAATCTGGAATCCCAGCTGCCGCGAATGCTGGTGGAGTTCCTGCCTCCGCCGGAGGAGCGCCCCCGGCACCCCCATCGCTTCGGTCGCGAGGAGATGATCGCGTCCGTCGCGGAGGACCTCCAGATGCCGGTGGACCAGGCGGAGCTGGTGGTCCGCGCGGTGTTGCGCGCCTTCCAGGACCAGATATCCGAAGGCGAGGCGGACAAGGTGGCCAGCAACCTGCCCGCGGACCTGCAGGCCCTCTGGCGCCTCACGCAGTAGTCGCGAGGCGCCGCGAGGGCTCTTCGCTACTCCGCGGGGCCGCTGCCCGCGCCGTCCCCGGTGGTGAACACCGGGGTGCCGCCGGGGATGCTGGGGTCGTGCGGGAGGCTGCCGCGAGGGCTGCGCAGGTAGACGAACGGCGTGGCGAAGAGGAAGTTGCTCACGCGCGACGTGTAGATGTCCGCGTAGCGCTCCACCTGCCGCGCCAGGTGGCTCTTGTCGTTGCCGGCGCGGGTGAGCAGGCCCCAGTGCGGGTTGGACAGCTCACCGGCGGCGCGGGCCATGGGGCCCAGCTCCGCGTCCAGCGCCTCCAGCTCCGCGCGCAGCTCCGTGAGCCGCGCCACCAGCTCTCCCTCCGCGACGTCCGAGCGGGGGCCGTAATGGTGGCGACGGCGCTGGATCTCCAGGCGCACCTGGCAGCTCTCCGCCTCCAGGCGCTCCTTCTTGAGCATGCGCTCGCCAATGCGCACCTCGGTGGCGCGGAAGGCGGCGATGGCGCGCACCTCGTCCTCCAGCTCGCGCAGGATGAGCGCGGTGCGCCAGCGCAGCACGTTCTTGCTGACGTGCACGTCGCCGAACATGTGGTCGCCCACGTAGAGGATTTCGTCGCCAGACAGGCCCAGGTGCCGCTCCAGCTCCAGCGCGCTGCCGCCGAAGTAGGGCTTGTTCTTGTCGAGCGGACCGGAGTGCGGCCGCAGCAGCGCCTCGCCGTTGGCCTCCACCACCTCGAAGAGGGTGGAGCGCGTGGTGAAGAACTCGGGCTTGCGCGCGCTGACGATGACCACGTCGAAGAGCTGGCGCCAGGTCATGCCCTCGGGCAGGTGCCGGTCGAAGGCGAAGTGCATCATGGGCTCGGTGTAGGCCCACTCGCTGTTGGTGATGAGCAGCACCTTCTTGCCGGCGTTCTTCTGGTCCAGCAGCGCGAGCGGCGTCTCCGGGTCGTCGATGACGTAGCGCTCGGGGTCCGCGATGATTTCGGCCTTGAGGCGCCCCTGCATGTGCGTGGCGTCCAGGTTCTTGCGCACGTGCTCGTAGAGGTCCGCGTAGCCCATGGGACCGGGGAGCTGGCCGGCGTCCAGGCGGTCCACGAGCTGCGCGTAGATGCAGGCCTCGGAGAGGGAGAACAGGGTGTTGAGGAACACCCAGCGCCGGTCGGCCAGGTCGATGACGGTCCGGGTATAGGCCTCGCGCTGGGACTCGAAGTCCATGGGGCGGCTGCCGTGGAGGGCCTTCTTCACGAAGCCGAAGCGGTTGGCCTTGAGGAGGTTGCCCTTGGCGGTGTCGATGATGAGGCCGCGGATGGCGAGCATCGGGTCGAAGGTCAGGTCGGCCACGGGCCAGCCCTGCTCCACCAGACGGTCGCGAATGTATTCGTAGGCGCGGCGTTCCCACGCTTCCACGCGGTAGTGGATGAGCGTGTAGTCCATGTCGTAGCCCACGGCCTTGATGGCGCGCATGTTGAGGGTGCGGTTGCAGAACAGACCGCGTTCGGGCGGGGGACCGGAGAAGTGAGGAGCCATGGGAGCAAGGCTTGCCAAGGCTTGCACGCAAAGTCGAGCGGCCCGTGTGCCCGAGTCGCCCCGCGGGCAGGCCCGGGTCGTCCGGGTGTCGGAAAGATGGGATACAGGTGACGCACGCGCCGCGAGGGCCGGCGGCGCGCGGAACCGAAGGGCAGACACATGTTGGGAATGACTCGGCGGTGGGGCCTGGCCCTGGCGGTGGTGCTGGCGGCGGGCGTGGCGGGGGCGCAGGAATGGGAGACGGTGGCGACGAAGCCCTTCGTGATCAAGGTCCGGCCTCGTCCGGGGACGAAGGCGAAGGACATCTGGGCGGAAGGCGAGCTCAAGGCGAGCGCCGCGCAGATCCAGGCGGCGCTGGAGGACCAGGCGTCGTACCGGCTCTTCATGCCGTACGTGAAGGAGTCGCGGGTGGTGCGGCCCACGGATGACGGCGGGCGGCTGACGTACACGCGGCTGGACCTGCCGGTGGTGTCCTCGCGCGACTACATCTGCCACGTGGTGACGGAGTCGAAGGTCGCGCCGGACGGGACGGGCGTGTACCAGCAGCGCTGGAAGGCGGAGCCGGACGCGTTCCCCGCCAGGCGGGACGTGGTGCGCCTGCGGCTGAACGAGGGCAGCTGGAAGGTGGAGCCGAAGGGCGAGGGCACGTCCTGGGTCGTCTACAAGTTCACGGTGGACCCCGGAGGTTCCGTCCCCGGGTTCCTGGCCAGCGTGGGGCAGAACGACGCGGTGGTGGACACGCTGCGCGCGGTGGAGAAGCGAGCGAAGTCGCTGCCCGTGGAGCCTCCTCCCGCGAAGTAGCTCAGCGCCGCCGCTTCAGCTTGAGGAAGTCGATGAGCGCCTTGAGCTTGGGAGCCACCTGGGCGCGGCTCGGGTAGTAGAGGAAGAAGCCGGGGAGGGTGGCGGAATACGGTTCGAGCACGCGCACGAGCCGCTTCTCCGCGAGAAGTTTCCGGACGCGGCTCTCCGGGACATAGGCGAGCCCCAGCCCGGCGACGGCGGCGTCCAGCACCAGCTCCGCGTCATCGAACACCACGCGGCCCTCGACGGCGACCTCGATGCGCTTCCCGCCGTCGCTCAGCGCCCAGCGGAGGAGCCCGCCGGTGGTCCGGCTGCGGTAGTTGATGCAGTCGTGGTCGCGCAGCTCGCGAGGGTGCTTCGGCTTGCCGCGCGCCGCGACATACGACGGCGAGCCCACCACGTGCATGACGATGTCGCCGCTCACAGGGATGGCGATCATCTCGCGGTTCACGAGCTCACCGATGCGGAAGCCCGCGTCGAAGCCCTGCTGGACGATGTCGACGAGCACGTCGTCCAGATGGATGTCCACGCGGATGTCGGGATGGGCGGTGAGGAACTCCGCCAGGCGTGGGCCGAGCACCTCCTGGTAGCCGTAGCGGGGCAGGGTCAGGCGCAGCAGCCCCGTGGGCCGGTCGCGAAGCTCGCCCAGGGACTCGAAGGCGTCCTGCACGCCGTGCATCGCGGGTTCGAGCCGCGACAGGAAGCGCGAGCCGGCCTCGGTGAGTCCCACGCTGCGGGTGGTGCGCTGGAGGAGCCGCACGCCCACGCGTACTTCCAAGGCCCGGAGGCTCTGGCTCACCGCGGAGGGAGTGACCCCGAGCTCCGACGCGGCGGCGGTGAAGCTGCGTCTGCGAGCCACCGCGAGGAACGCCATCAGGCCGGAGAGGTCGTCGCGCATTCCTTAGCGTAGCTACAAAGTGCATCCAGAGACGACGCGTTTCGGAGCGGAGGCCCGGGGCGTACTTCATGGGCCACGGAGGCAGTCATGAGCGCACAGGGCAAGGTCTGGTTCGTCACGGGGTCGTCGTCTGGGTTTGGCCGCAACATCGTGGAGGAGGTCATCGCGAGAGGGGAGCGCGTGGTCGCGACGGCGCGAGACCCGCGCACGCTGGAGGACCTGGTGGCGAGGGCCCCGGACCGGGTGCTCGCGGTCCAGTTGGACGTGACGAAGCCAGAGCAGGTGCAGGAGTCCATCACGGCGGCGCTGAAGCGCTTCGGTGCCATCGACGTGTTGGTGAACAACGCGGGCTACACGCTGTTGGGGGCGGTGGAGGAGACGAGCGACGCGGAGCTGCGAGCGGCCTTCGAGCCGCTGTTCTTCGGAGCAGTGGCGATGACGCGAGCGGTGCTGCCGCACATGCGGGAGCGGAGGACGGGCACCCTCGTGCAGCTCTCGAGCGTGTCCGGGCTGGTCCCATACCCGGGCGCGGGTGCGTACAGCGCGGCGAAGCACGCCCTGGAGGGCCTGTCCGAGTCGCTGGCGAAGGAGGTCGCGCCATTCGGAGTGAAGGTGCTCATCGTGGATCCGGGCATGTTCCGCACGAAGCTGCTGGGCCCATCATTCCGGCCGATGCCGGAGCTGGCGGCCTACGCGGAGTCGCTGGGGCCCATGCGCGCCTGGGTGGCGCAGTCCGCCGGCACGCAGCCCGGGGACCCCGTGAAGGCGGCGAAGGCCATCGTGGACGCCGTGGACGCGGGCTCCCCGACGCTGCGGCTGTTCCTGGGGTCGGACGCCCCCGCGGCCGTCCGCGAGAAGCTCGCGCAGGTGCTGGACGACGTGAACCGCACGGAGCAGGTCGCGCTGTCGATGGGGTTCTGAGCCAGCGGTTCTGTCGGACTCGACGACTATGACCGGGTGCTGCTTCCCACTCGGGGAAGCAGCCAGGAGTCGCGAGCGATGGAATGCCGCCGGTGGGTGGTGCTGTGGCTGGGGCTCCTGCCGGTGTTTGCAGGGGCTGCATCACCGCCTGGCTCGGAGGAATCACCGGGCGCTGAACGCTCGGTGTATTCGCTGACGCGGCTGGAGGTGACGACCCTCGCGCTGCTGCCGCGTGCAGGGACAGGCGCGGATGAAGGCTTCGCCCAGGTCGAGCCCACGCTCATCCTCGACGGTGGCCCGGAGCTCGGCGTCAGCCTGGGCGCTCCCATCCGGTTGCGATTGTGGGGCGGCGAAAGAGGCGCAGGCCATCTCCGGCGCGAGGACTGGGACAGTCTCTCCGACTGGGGCCAGCTCTTGCGTGCCCTCAAGCTGGGCTCGGACCAATCGCCCGTGGGTGTCTGGTTGGGAGCCCTGGAGGACTACAGCCTGCTGTCGGCGCATCTGGTGCGCCACTACTCCAACCGGACGAACCCCGACTATCACCCGGCGGGAGGCTTCCTCACGGGCACGTTGGGTCCGCTCTACACGGAGGCCTTCGTCTCGGACGTGCTGGGCGCGCGGTTGATGGGCGCGGAGCTCGCGCTGGATGTGCAGCACCTCCTCTTCGGACGAGGCCGTGAGGCAGGGCGCTACACGCTCGCCGTCTCCGCCGTGCACGACTGGGGACGGGCCGGAGGACGTACGTCCGCAGTGACGCTGGCGCATCTGGACGGAACGGCGGTGGTGCTGACGCGTCCGGGCCTGGAAGCGCACCTGCTGATGGGATGGGGAGGACGGCCAGGTGAAGGGGGCTCG